>CAZDSN010000182.1:0-7372 GCA_964507675.1 uncultured Ardenticatenaceae bacterium
CGGGGGGACAGCAGCAGCGGGTGGCTTTAGCCCGCGCACTGGCGCCTGCGCCCGCCGTGCTGCTCCTGGATGAGCCTTTTTCCAATCTGGATGCGGCGCTGCGCGTAGAAATGCGGCGGGAAGTACGGCGCTTGTTAAAAGAAACGGGGACGACCGCTGTGTTTGTGACCCACGACCAGGAAGAAGCGCTCTTCATGGGGGATGAAGTGGCCGTTATGCGATCCGGGCGGATCGAACAGGTGGGGACGCCGGAAGCCGTGTTTCACCACCCGCGCACCCGGTTTGTGGCTGAATTCCTGGGGCATACTGATTTTGTGACCGGGCGAGTGCAGGGGCGGCAACTGCTAACGCCGTTAGGCGCTTTGCCGCAGCGCCTGCCCCTGCCGGCAGATTCCCTGGTGGAAGTGGCAGTTCGTCCTGATGATGTGCGCCTGGCAACAGCGGCTGACGGCAACGGGCGCATTGAGTCGCGCCAGTTTTTGGGCATTTCTTATGTGTATCAGATACGTCTGGCTGATGGCGCTGTCGTGCACAGTTGGCAGCCGCACACCGTCAATGTGCCCGAAGGCGCGCGTGTCCGTGTCTGGCTGGACCCGAACGAAACGTTCACCTGTTTTCATGAGGGCCAGGCTGTTTTCCTGCCCGACTGACGATGAAGGTGCATGGGCATTCAGAAGTTCAACTTCTCGCAGAAGTTGAACTTCTGCAGCCGGATAGGTTCTAACTGGCCGCGGCCCGCAGGACTTCGCCGCTGCCCTCGTTTTTGACCACAGGCGGCAGCTTCACTTTGCTCTGCTCGCCGCTTTCCACCCCTACCGTAAAGGGCGCGCCCACTGCTTCCAGTAAGGCAACATCTAACACCTCTTCCAGGTGGCTGACCGGGATCAGGTTCAGATCACTCTTGATTCGCTCCGGCAGGTCGGGGATGTTTTTGGCGTTCCCCTTGGGCAGCAGGACGGTCTTGATGCCGGCACGATGCGCCGCAATAGTCTTCGATTTTAAGCCGCCAATCTCCAGCACCTTGCCGCGCAGAGTGACCTCACCCGTCATCGCTACATCGCGGCGCACCGGGCGGCGGGTAAGCGCGGAAATGATAGCCGTAGCCAGGGCAATGCCGGCGCTGGGACCATCCTTTGGCGTCGCCCCTGCCGGCATATGGATATGAATGTTAATTTTGTCGAACAGCGCAGGTTCCAGACCTAACTGTCGCGCGTTGGCGCGAGCATAAGTCAGCGCGGCCTGCGCCGACTCCTGCATGACGTCTCCCAGCGAGCCAGTCAGCGTTACGCGCCCATTCCCTTCCATCAGACTGACCTCAATGGACAACACATCGCCGCCGTAGCCGCTCACGGCCAGCCCTGTGGACACGCCTACTTCGTCGTTTTCCTCGGCAACGCCGTAACTAAACTTGTCTGGCCCCAACAGTTCCGTCACATCGGCTTCTTCTATGGTGAAAGGTCCCAGACTGTCGCCGGCAACTTTGACGGCCAGTTTACGCGTGATCGCCCCAATGTTGCGCTCGAACTGGCGCACGCCCGCCTCGTGGGTGTAGTGACGCACCATTTTGCGCAGCGCTTCATCGCTGATAATTACTTCCACATTGCTGATACCGTTGGCTTCCTTTTGCTTATGGATGAGGTAGTCGCGGGCAATGCACAATTTCTCGTCCTCAATGTAACCGGCCATGTTGATACTTTCCATGCGGTCAAAGAGGGGGGCAGGGATGGTGCTGGTCGTGTTTGAAGTGGTGATGAAGATGACCTGGCTCAAGTCTACAGGCACTTCCATGTAATGGTCGGTGAAGGAGTGGTTCTGCTCTGGATCGAGCACCTCTAGCAGGGCAGAACTGGGGTCGCCGCGCCAATCGGAGCCGACCTTATCAATTTCATCCAATACAATCACGGGGTTGCGCGTTTTGGCGTCACGCAAGGCGCGAATGATACGCCCGGGAATAGCGCCAATGTAAGTGCGGCGATGGCCGCGAATTTCAGCTTCGTCACGCACCCCGCCCAGGCTGATGCGCACCATTTTGCGCCCCATAGCGCGGGCCACGGAAGTGGCTATGGACGTTTTGCCCACGCCTGGCGGGCCGTTGAGGTTGATGATGGCTCCTTTCATATTCGGGCCGGCTAGTTTGCGTACGGCCACGTATTCAACAATACGGTCTTTGACGTCTTCCAGGCCGTAATGATCTTCATCCAGTACCTGCCGCACATGGCCGGTATCCATGTTGTCTTCGGAGAGGGCGTTCCAGGGAATCTCAATCATCCATTCCAGGTACGTGCGGATAACGCTGGCTTCGGCGCTATGTTGTCCCTGGCGTTCCAGGCGTTTGAGTTCCTCCATAGCCCGCTTGTGGACTTCCTCAGGCATGTGGGCGTCGTCAATCTTGGCCCGCAGTTCCTCAATCAGGTTCTCTTCGTCTTCTCCCAACTCTTTGCGAATGGACTTCATCTGCTCGCGCAGCATATAATCCCGCTGCGCTTTATCGGCGCTCTGGCGCGCGTCCTGCTGGATAGACTGCTTTACTTCCGCAATGCGGATCTCCTGAGTGAGGTGGGTCAACATGATTTGCAGCCGCTCGCTGCCATTGGTGTTGGTGAGCAGTTGTAGTTGTAGTTCAAAAGGAAGGTTGAGCAGACCAGCCAGGTAGTCGGCCAGTTCTCCTGACGTTCTTTTGGTGCGCATGGCGTTGAGCACCTGGCGGTTCACTTCGCCCAACAATTCAGCGTATTGTTCCAGATGGGCAATAGTTTCAGCCATCAATTCATGATCGGCTTGATCTATGCTCTCAACAATTTCGGCGTAACTGCCGGCAAGATATGGCTCACTGCTGGTAATATCTAAAAGCCGTACCCGCCGCTGCAATTCCGCCAGCATTTGCACGCCAACCTGCGGCGTGCGCATGACGTCGCGCACATTCGCCAGCACCCCTACCGGCACCAGGTCGGCGATACCAGGCTCTTCCACGTCGGCGCTGTACTGCACCAGAATAAGAATCTGACCATCTTCGTGCGTGGCCGCCTGCGCCGCCGCCAGCGAACTGCGGCGACCAATGGAAATGGTCGTAGTAACGCCCGGGAACAACGCACCGCCACGTAAAGGTACAATTGGAACCGAATTCGGCGATAAACTCATCAAATTATCTCCTTGCGCAAGGGACAGGCCATCTGCCGGCTTTTACGACATGGGTTCTGTCCTCCGGCAATAACTATCACAACATGCCTTATTCTATCAACAAGTGTATCTTAGCCCTCGCCTGTAAAAGAAACAATAGAACAGGCATCAGAGTCACGTTAGAAATTGTGAAATGAGGAAGAGAAGTTGGCAAGTTTGCGCGCTGCTTATGATCCGCGCCAATACATAATGGCCAGGTATCGGCCCGACCGCGGGGGGATAAACAGGCGGGAGAGACGGCGCACGAAGCGAAAGTGTGCCGGCATTTCCTGCATCTCCCGCACTTCCACAAAACCAAATTGTTCATAAAACAACGTTAGGCCTGACTCACACATCAGCCACAACGGCGGGCCTGTTTCCCCTTGCAAATGCTCCACCAACAACCGTCCCACCCCCTGATTGCGCCAGGCCGGCTGCGTCACCAGGGATGCCAGTTCCTTTGTGCCATCGCCATGCGGCTTAACCTGAATGCAGCCGATAATCTGCTGTTCTGGATTGACCGCCAGCCAGAAGCGCTGCCAATCCAGCCGGAAAGGGTTCAGCCGCGCCGCCCGCACCATTTGTTTGATAGTTGCCGCGTCTGCGGCTGTGGCTCGTCGCAGGGAAAGAGAAGGCGTCATAGGTTTGCCGGAGGTTGGGGCGCAATCCGCTGCCGCAGGCGTGTCTGTATCGCCTCGCTTTGCAGCTCGCGCAGGGCGTCCCGCGCTATCCAATGGCCGCTTTTGCTGTTCTGCGCCAGGATTTGGTTAGCTGTGGCCATGGCTAACTGATGAAGAGCCAGATTGCGTTTGCCAATCTGACGCAGCGCCCAGTTGATGCCTTTTTTGACCATATCGCGCGGGTCGCCTGCCTCCCGTTCAATAAGGGGCAAAAAGCGGGCCAGCTTCTCATCGCTGGCCTTCTTATCCTTGACGACCAGTTGAGCCATCAGCACAAAGCCAGCCCGTTTGACATACGTTTCCTCTCGCTCGCTCCAGGCTACAGCCTGGTCATAGGCAAACGGCGTCTTGTAAAAGAGATTGGAAACGACCTGATCGCAAATCTCCCAATAATCAAACTGGCTGGCCCAGGCTTCCATATGGGCCAGGGTTACCTGTTTGGGCACAGCCACCAGGCTGGCCAGGATGCGCGTCTCTCGCGTGTCCACTTCCCACAACTGCGCCGCCAGGGCATGGTTTTTACCAATCTCCCGGGCCAACTGGCGCAATGCCGGCAGCGACACGCCGTAAGTGTGCGCCGGTGTGATGCCAAAGCGAGCCATCCCCGCCACGTTTTCCGGGCGCGCCAGGGCTTGCAGATGTTCCAGAATCTGGTCCAGGGTCATCGGGCGCGTTACTCCTGACTGCGCCTGGCCTGGCGCATACGCCCCAGCATCATTAAGAAACTGCCGATCATCGTGAAGAAAGCCAGCGCCACCTTGGTGACATCTACAATGGGTTCTACTTCGATGCCTTTCGAGCCAATAGCGATAGCCGCAACAGGCCGCGACAGTGCGCCGCCGCCCCCTCCTCCCCCGCCGCCGCCGCTATATTCCTGGGGGGCTGTCCCCTCTTGAATCTCGTCTTCGTTTTTGGTCGCGCCGCCTGTCGCCGAACTGCCGCCACCCATCCCGTAACCAAAACCCAGACCAACGCTTACTTCCGCAGCGGTGATCACGGTGTACTCTCCTTTTTCGATTGGTTCGCTGTAAACGGCGCTGCTGCGGGCTGTCTGGCTCAGGGATTGCAGCAGGTCAAAAGCTTCACTTTGGTTTTTAACCGTGGTGGCAAAAACGCCATTGTTGAGTTCTTTCATGAGAAGTTCCTCCCTAACAAGGATCAAAGGGTAAGCGCATAGAGGTGAGCCGAATTGTCTGCCCACAATACGATCGCCAATCTGTCTGGCCACGCCGCGCAGACGCCATCGCTCAACCAGATGTCTCTGCCCGGTTTGATTTGGGCTTTGCGGCAAATAACCAGGGCAGCAGCAAAAAAAGGAGCGCCAGCGCCCACAGGCTGATCTGCGCCAGACGGGTAACGTCCACAATCGGGATGTATTCGGTTGTTTGGCCCTGTTCCAGCAGCAGACCAGTGGGGCGGTCATAGATCAGCCTTAACCAGAATGGACTGCTCGAGGAGCGGTGGCTGGCCCAACTCAACGAGATTGCTTCTGATTGCGGGATAATACGTATGCCGTGACGTTCAATCGGGCTGCCGGCAATGACCTGCCGTTGCCACAAAAATGGTCGGGATTGTTTTGGCTGCGGTTTTGTTTCGCTTGCCATGGTGTTTATCCTGAACGAGGGCAAAAGCAACAGCACGTGGTCTCTTTAACCCGCGCCTGCGCCATGACGCTTTGCCTATGAAAAAGGTTGCCAGATAAGCCAACCTGCTCCAAAATTCTACCGTTACACCCAGAGTTTATTTTACGGTAAACGGCTGGAATCTCCCACCCTTGTATTCTGCTAATTGAGGTCTGCGATGAAAAAGAAATACCCTGTTATTCAACTCGGACTGCTTGGTTTGCTTTTCTGGCTGGCGTACCCGGTGGGTGCGCTCCAGACGGCGCAGCTTTTGATAACCGAAGCATACTATGACACCCCAGGCGCGGATGAAGAGGAAGAGTGGATTGAACTGGTTTACCTGGGCACGGAATCGCTGGACCTGGCCGGCTATAAACTGGGCGACGAGGAGAATAAAGGACAGCGTGAAGGGATGATGCAGTTCCCCGAAGGCGCTGTAGCCGCGCCGGATCAGGTAATTGTGGTAGCGCAAACAGCCGCAGGTTTCCGTAAGCTGTACGGTGTAGCTCCTGATTATGAGATGTTGGATACGGACGCCGCCGTGCCCGACATGGCGCTGTATGCCGCCTGGGCTGGGGGGACCATAGGCTTATCGAATGGCGGCGACGAGGTGCTGCTGCTAGATGCGCTGGACAATGTGTTGGATGCCATCAACTATGGGGAGAGCGTCCAATATTTTGCGCCTGCTGTAGGCGCAGTGCTGCGCGGCCAGAGTATTGAACGGGTTCCCGCTTCTTGCGACACAGACAGCGCCGGCGATTGGCAGCCCCAGCGTACGCCCACGCCTGGCGTGATTAGTTTTGATGGCGAGTGCGCCCCCGCTCCTTCGCCGGCAGTGGCGTTGGCCGCAGCGGATGTGCTCGCGAATGACCTACCCCCCATCGGTCAGATTCAAGGGGTGCGAGACGTGGCGGCGCAGGTGAACCAGGAAGTGACCCTCCGCGGCGTGGTCACCGGGATGTATGAAGACCGGAATGTGGAGGGGACGACGTATTACACACTGTTTGTGCAGGATGCGCCCGGCAGCGAAGATGGCGACCCGCAAACATCTGACGCCATTGCCGTGTTTGCCGGCGTGCGGCGGCCCCAGGTGGTGTCAGGCGACCTGGTGCGGGTGACCGGTCAGGTAACAGAGTTTTTTGGGTACACGGAAATTGACGACACCGGTCTACAAATCGAGGTGGAGAGCCGGGGGAACCCGCTGCCCGCGCCGGTTCCGGTTAATCCGCCCGCAGATACGGCGGCGGCGGCGGCCTATTTTGAGCCGTTGGAGAGTATGCGCGTGAGTATAGAGGGACACGCCCCTGTGTTGGGGCCTACGTTTAGCGGTTGTGCCTTTGCCGTGGCCCCGCCCCAAGCCGGTATTTCCCGCGCCATCCGCCAGCGTGAAAGCGATCCGATCGGCCAGATCATCCCCATTTTGCATACCACCGATGTTACCTGCGCGGGCTTCCCCGATGTCAAGGTTGGCGATCAGGTTGAAGGCATTGTGGGACCTTTAATCTACAACTTCGACCAGTTCAAGATTGTGCAGCAGCAAACCAACGATTTGCGCGTCACGGTGGCTGACCCCCTTCCACTGCCCGAACCGCTGCGGCCAGGGCCGGGCCAGTTCACCATAGCTGGCTTTAACGTGGAAAACTACTTTGACTTGACAGACGATACCCATACGGATGCAGAGCCAAAGCCCTCCCCTGCCGAACTGGGCATCAAAAAGGCCAAACTAACCTATGCGCTCAGCCATGTTTTAGGCTGCCCCACCATTATCGGCGTCATCGAAGTGGAGAAAGCGGTACTGTTAGAAGAACTGGCGGCGCAAACAGCCAGCGCCTGCGGCTTTACATATGCGGTACACCACATGGAAAGTCCAGACGCCCGCGGCATTGATGTGGCTCTGCTGGCTCACCCTGAACG
>CAZDSN010000183.1:0-7371 GCA_964507675.1 uncultured Ardenticatenaceae bacterium
TTTACAGTCGTGCGCAGCACTGGGCTGGTGCTGATCATCGCGTCGGCGTTGTTCATGATTTTGCTGGAGTTAGGCGTAGACGTAGGGCCGATACTCGCCAGCATGGGCATTGTGGGGCTGGCGTTGGGATTGGGCGCGCAGACGCTGGTGAAGGACGTGGTCAGCGGCCTGTTCATTATGGGCGAGAATTTGTACCGTGTGGGGGAGGCCGTACAGTTAGGCGGATATGCCGGCACAGTCGAGAGATTCACCCTGCGCGCTACCACCATCCGCGACTTCTATGGCGTGCGCCACACCATTCCCAATGGCGATATTCGCGCCGTTTCCAACAGCTCCCGCGACTGGAGCCGCGCGGTTGTAGATGTGGGCATTCTCTATGAAGCAGATGTTCCCCAGGCTATGGCTGCCCTGCAAGAGATAGGCGATTCCTTGCCGCAAAATGAAGCCTTGGCCCACCTCCTCCTCGACAAACCTGTCGTTACTGGCATTGAAAGCCTGGGCGACTGGCAGGTCAGCCTGCGCATTTCCGTTACCACCTTGCCGGGGCAGCATCTCGACGTGCAGCGCTATTTACGGCAGGAAATTAAGCAGCGGCTGGCGCTCGCCTCTCCCCGTCAAGAGATAAAGATCATCCAATAGGTCTTCACCGTATCCCGGTCTGATCGTTTCGGCTGGGGCTTAATTTTCCACAGCCAGTATGAGCTTGTTCCCTGCCACCGCAAAGATACGCAGCGGCGCTTCTGCTACGTCGAAATCCGCGATCTGGCCAAACGCTTCCGTTCCATCAGGCAGCGTTCCCTTGTATTGGGCCAGGAAAATGCCGCCCAGACTGAACTGCACGATGCGGGCGCTGCCCGGGTCCGCCACAAAAAGAGATGAGTTCAGACCCTGCCCTATAATCTTCAGCGCGGAAGGGGCAATTAAGGGGGATTGCAGGCCATTGTTCAGCAAATCTATTTCTGTCCACAGCGGGCGACCACCCACAAAGCGGCGCAGGCGGCCATCTTGATAGAGGATGATCACGCTGCCGTCCTCGCTGTAAATGGCGACGTCAACGGCCTGCGCCAGGTCCGCGCCATCGGCGAATTCAATAGCTTCCTGCCCATCCGTAATCGTGAAACCTTCCCCATCCGGCAAATAGCGCCACACCTTTTCTGCGGCTCGATCCAGTATGTACAGATTTTCAGCATAGGTAGTGATAGCTGTTGGCTGCCGCCAACTGCTGGCTAATCCCAAAGGGACGGCGCGGCGATCCGAAAAATCGGGGTAAAAATTGATCAGCGCTCCGCTGTTATCCAGAACAGCCAGGCCGGGGCGGGAAATATTCTGGCCTGTGTTGCGCCACAGCATGTCTGCCAGGGTGGTCACCACCTGATTGCCAATGGCCTGGTTGGTAAACAGGAGCGGTTCTGGTTCGGGTGTGGTTAATACCAGGTAATCTTCGCTGGTGTTGTGCAGCCATACCTCACTACTCACTCGATCCAGGGTATAAATATCCCCATTTAACCCGTTGCGCAGCACCACGCTGCCCATGCCGGCATTTTCCCCATACGTATATAGGACGCTGGCCTGCAGCCGGGTGATATCGTCCAGGCGATCCAACTGCGCCAGCGCAGTTTGCCGCATTAACTGGACATCGGCGTTGCCTGGACGCAGCGTTTCCGCTTCTACACCCAGCGCCAGCACCTGGTTGTAATAAGTGCGGGCGGTATCGTTATCCTCTGCCTGCTCCGCCAGTCCAATAGCCTGCCCCATTTCCTGCCGGATATCGCTAAAACGATTAGACAGCCCACGCTGAAAGTAAGTGGTAGCCACCGCCAGGGCAATGATCACCGGAATAATAATGGCCACGAGGGCGGGCCAGGCCCAACTTACTGCTTCTTCTGCGGGGGCTGTAGCCGGGCGGGCGGGATTGAGCCGGGCCAGCAGTTGCGCCAGCCAACCCATAAAGCGCCCCAAACCATAGGCGGCGTGAGAAGTGGCCTGACGCGCCGCCGGGACAGTCCGGCGCGCTGTTGCGCCTGCCGGGCGCGTTGCCAGGCCTGCCTGGCGCACTATCGGAGCAACCTGGCGCGCGGCTGCGCCATCGCTGCGTGGACGGGGGAAAGGGGGGCGTGGTCGCGTTATCTGAGCCGCTGTCGCTGTATCGCGGGCATATTGGGGATCGCGGCGGGGTGGGGTCGTCGGCGGTTCCAGCCGTGTGCCAGTGTCTTTTACCACAGCAGGTTGCGGCACAATCACCGGTTCTTCGTCTGTAAACTGGATTAATATCAGGCGCGCCGTGTCTGAGGCTAACAGCCCTGCCAGCGCTTCCAGACTGTCTGCCAGGTCTTCGCTTTCTACCAGGGCGGGGCGGATGGTAGATGCCGGCAAATGCGCCATCCGTGGATCCGCCAACAACAACATGTGACCGGGTTCCAGCCAGTTATGGTAGAAGCGCAAATCCAACCCCGCCGTCCGTCCCAGCGGCGTCATGCGCGGCGGCGCGGCGGCTGGTAGCCGCTCCACCCCAAAATGATGGCCTAACAAGGCGAACGACTCCCCCGCCTGGGCAATAAATAGCTCCTGCCCGCGCAAGACGGCGCAGGTGATTGCCCCCTCTCGCGACGCATCGCTGCCGCTGACATTGCGCCGCAGCAGCAGATCATTCGTTTCTACAATGGCGTTGCGCAGCGCCGCCGTAATGCTACCGGGCGTCTGGTAAAATCGCTGGCTGATGCTGTCTAGCAAATCCTGCGCCAATGCCTCTGTTTCCGCGGCCGGGCCGCTCAGCGTCAGGTGTACAAATAGATAATCGCTGCTGCGCCCACGGGCGGCGCGCGCCGGCGGCGATTGAGCTTGCAGGCCAGGTACGTTAGCCGCTGCCTGGGGCTCGCCATTGATAATATAAAGTTGACCCGTGACAGCTTTAAGGTCCATAGTGATCGGATTGGATGTTTTCAACTGAAGTCGGGCAGCGAGACAGGCTGGTCTGGCGGCTTATGCTGCTTGTTCAACAGATAGACCGCATAGGCGGCAGCCGCCTGGATGTGACTGGGACGCAGCGGCGGATGGTCCTCCAGGATTTCCTCGCTCGATTGACCGTGCGCCAGCATCTCCAATATTTCCCGCACCGTGAAGCGCGTGTCCCGGATATACGGTTGTCCCTCAAATTGATCGGGATCAATGATGACCTGAGATAAGCGTTGATCGTCCATGGCTTAGAAGTGGTGGTTAACTGTAGTTGCCGCTGCCTGATGTAAACGACTGGTTACCCTATTGGCCGATTCACTGCCGCTGTATACTTTTTACCGCGCACCCTAATCGTACCCCTTGCCGGGGGATTACGCAATGAGAGCGGGACGCAAAATCTGGTGAAGGTGGCCTGACACCTATGGACGCATTTGCAGGCTGCCGATTCGACCTGTATTTGATCTGGCAAACTGACAGCAATCACGCTATAGTCTGCCTGCGGTAGGATTGGTGGGTTGGTTAGCATGATCTCTCGTTTGGCTGACGCCTATGGTGGTTGACTGTCTGCCCTCTAACTTTTGCCATTGTAAAAGGGGCATGGCTCAAGTTACCTTGACAAAACACACCCTTGTAGCCGCGGTTTCCTAACCGTGTACCAGCGGCGCGATGGAGAAATCGCGGCTACTATCTTTTCAGAGTTTTGAACCATGCCGTAAAAGGAGATTCATTCCATGCGTGTCGTCATTGCGGGGGAACTTCCCCTGATCCAGGATGTGAGCCAGTTGTGCGTGAATGCCGGCTATGATACGAACGTCTTTTTAGTGGAAGATTTTCTGGGCGCCATTGAAAGCGGTTATGTGCTGGACGAAA
Organism: uncultured Ardenticatenaceae bacterium; assembly: GCA_964507675.1. Lineage (GTDB taxonomy): Bacteria > Chloroflexota > Anaerolineae > Promineifilales > Promineifilaceae > JAGVTM01. The sequence continues at coordinate 3,823 of CAZDSN010000183.1, forward strand.
TTGGCGCGGTGGACGTGGCTTTGGATCTGCATAACGAGTCTGCTGCTGCCAAGCAGGAGTTAATCCTGGCACTGGATAACGCCTTGTCGTCAGATTGTCTGCTGTTGACCTCGGCGCTGGCTACCAGCGCTACCCAGGCTGCCGCCTGGACACGTCACCCTGAGCGCGTGGTGGGTTTTGGCCTGCTGCCGCCTGTTGGCCCATCCGGCCTGGTGGAACTGGCGGCTGCCTTGCAGACATCTGAATCAGCGCTGGCGCGGGCGAACGCATTTTGGACCGGTTTGCAATATGAACCTGTCCTGGTGGCTGACGGGCCTGGGTTGGTGCGGGCGCGGTTGGTGTGCTGCATTATCAACGAGGCGGTCAGCGCCCTCATGGAGGGTGTGGCTGCCCCGGAGGACATTGACAAAGCTATGCACCTGGGCACGAACTATCCATTTGGCCCCCTGGAATGGGCCGACATGATCGGGTTAGATACCGTATTGGGGGTAATGACCGGGTTATTTCAGGAGTGGGGGGACGATCGCTATCGCCCGGCGCCGTGGCTGCGGCGAATGGTTATTGCCGGCATGTTAGGCAAGAAAACCGGGCGCGGCTTCTACAAATATGATGAAGCCGGCAGTCGTATCTAATGGCCATGACGCCAGGCGTTTAACCCGGGTAGCGCGGCACGTCTGCTCCCACCAGGTCCGTAAAAATCTGCAAGATTTCGCCGGGTTCGGCGTGCCGGCCCAGTTGTTTTTTAGAGAAGACCAGCGTGTCATTGATGCGCACGTCAAACACTCCTTTACTACCCGTGATGAGTGTGAGGGATTTGATGAGGTGCTGGTAGTTTTCCATCAGGTCGGCTGTCACCCGGACAGCTCGTTGGAAATAGTTTCAAGGCACGCAGTATTCAATCGAGATGGTGTATATCTTTTCCATTAAAACGCCTCGATTCTTGGGGAACAGGTGGAATGGATACCAGATGCAGCAGGCAAAACCAGGGGTCTGCCCTTTCGGTGAATACAAGACAATGTAAAGTATAGCACACGGCAGGCGGGCTCGCTATCTTGCCGCGCTGCTTGCCAACCATTTCAGTGATGCCCTTCTTATTTATGAACCCACAGCGCAGCGCGCCCTCTCCCCTGATCGAGGTCGCCAGACTTTTTCTCAAACTCGGTCTCACCGCCTTTGGCGGCCCCGCCGCCCACATTGCTATGATGCATGATGAGATCGTGCGGCGACGCAAATGGTTGGATGACCAGCAGTTTCTCGACCTGATGGGCGCTACCAACCTTATCCCCGGCCCCAATTCCACCGAAATGGCTATTCACCTCAGCTTCTTGCGCGCCGGGTGGGCTGGTCTGCTTCTTGGCGGCGTCTGTTTTATCGCTCCGGCTATGCTGATTGTGCTCGCATTAGCCTGGGTCTACGTTCGTTTTGGCGCCACGCCGCAGTTGGAATGGCTTCTTTATGGCGTTAAACCTGTGGTTATTGCCATTGTCGCCCAGGCGTTGTGGCGGCTGGGGCGCAAAGCTGTCAAGAGCTGGTTAGCCATCATCGTGGCCGTAGGGGTGGTAATCGGTTATTTTCTCAATGTGAACATCTTGCTCTTGTTGTTTGTGAGCGGCCTTCTTGTCATGCTGATCGCTAACCGGCAGCGGCTGCTCTCCCCCCTTTCCATGCTCCTTTGGTTGCCGGCAGGCAGCGCTGGCCTGTCGTTCGCGGCTGTTTCCTTCACCCTGCCCACCCTTTTCTTTATCTTCCTGAAGATTGGGGCTGTCCTTTACGGCAGCGGTTACGTGTTGCTGGCTTTTTTACGCGCCGATCTGGTGGTGCGCTATGGCTGGCTGACAGACCAGCAGCTTATTGACGCCATTGCCATTGGTCAGGTCACGCCCGGCCCGGTGTTCACTACAGCCACCTTTGTGGGCTACCTGGTCGGTGGCATGCCTGGGGCGCTGGTGGCGACTTTAGGTATTTTTCTACCCTCTTTTATTTTTGTGGCGCTTTCCAACCCGCTTATCCCCCGCCTGCGCCAATCGTCCTGGTTTGCCGGCATGTTAGATGGCGTCAACGTGGCTTCTCTCGGTCTTATGGCCGCCGTTACCTGGCAGTTAGGTCTGTCTTCCCTGATAGATCCCCTCACCATTGCCCTTGCCCTCTGCGCCTTTAGCTTGCTTGTTCGCGCCAGAATCAACGCCACCTGGCTTATCGCCGCCGCCGCCCTGATTGGCCTTCTGGTGCAGTCGCTCCCCTGAATAGCCGGCCCTTTTCGTTTAGCGGTGTATGCCGCCGGATTGTTAACAGGAAGCGTCAGCGTTCAAACTACCAGTCAGCAGCGCTCCACCAGGGGCGGCGCTCAATTAACCGTTCACCCATTCACTATTTCTTCCTCCCAGCCCTATCCTCAACTGAAATGAAACACACCCCGTTTACTTTGAGCGCCGCAATATCTGCCTCCAATCCAGGCGTGTGGCGGCTACAATTCCCAATATAATTTGCGGCAGGATGACGACCGCGTGATAGATCAGGCCATAGCTGAGGGCCATCGCATCGTTTTGTAGTCCGACCAGTCCTAGAATCCAGATTGTCAGCCACTCAAAAACGCCAATCTTGGCGGGGGTTGAGGGCGGCGTCATGCCAATACTCAGGATGGTGTGTAGCAGAGTGGCTTCCAGCAAGCCAAAGGGCAGGTTGAGGGCCGGGAACAAAACCAGGGGGGTGAGAATGCCGAGAAAGGAAATGCCGGCAGAAAGAAGCACAAGCACCGCCACCTGACGACGGCTGCGCAGCGCGGAAAGGCCGAGCAGACCAGAGCCAATGAGCCGCATAATGCGGCTGCGCCAGGCGGGCGGCAAAAAGCGGGTGAACCGTTGCAGCAGCCGCAGCACCCATTCTGTCTGATAAGCAATAACGTATAGCCCCAGCGCCGCCAGACTGGTAATCAAGATAAGGGTGGGCACATAAGCAGTGACCATGGTGGGCAGCACCACAAAAGGGAGAGCCACGCCAATGGTCAGGGCCAATAGCAGCGAATCCAGCGTTTTTTCCAGCACCAATGTGCCCAGAGAACGCGCCTTGATGCGGGGCGTATCTTGTTCCAGGGCGTAAATGCGCGCCACTTCTCCCAGACGAATGACCAGATTCACAAACTGGCCCAATGACATAGCCCAAAACAAGCCAGGCAGCGAGGGTGGCGGCGTAGTCGGATAATAAAGCAGTTGCCAGCGCCAGGCCTTCGCCAGCATCGTGGTGGCAATAACCACCAACCCCAGCAGAATGTACGTGAAACGAGCGTGGAAGATGGCTTCTCCCACATCTGCCAGATTGACCTGCCGTATGGCCAGCCACATGATAATGATGCCCACTAACAGACACAGCGCTATGCGTAGCCAGGGAAAGGCTTTAACGGTGGCGCTGGAATTTGGGGGCAGTTCTTGTTGTTGAATCATGATGTTTTACACAGCCGTAACACAAGCACAGCGCGGACTCTTGCCCGCAGACTTCGATAGACAAACCTGAGGCGTGCATCTTATTGCTCTGGCGCAGGCGGCCGTACGATCC
>CAZDSN010000184.1:0-7367 GCA_964507675.1 uncultured Ardenticatenaceae bacterium
TCATCTGGTGCAGTGAACTTGGTATTAGAACCATCATGGGTTATTGACACAGCGTTCTATGTTGTGCCGCCAGATGGACTTAACTTGAAGTACCTCTTCTACTTGTTAAAGAGCCTCAATCTGGATCATTTCCGAGGTCCGCCGAGGAATCCCTACGCGGTAAGTTAAGCGGGATTCCTCGCCGAAGAGCCTGCCCCTTCAACAAGTTCAGGGCAAGCTCTGAGCCTGTCGAAGGGGCTCGGAATGACACGTGGACGGTAATAATTTGTAAAGATGCTTTCGTCAAAAATGAACCATGCCGAAAATCGGGTTACAAGGGGGTCAGAAGAGAAAGGGGAGGAATTTTTTGGTGGTTTGCTGGTAGGCGCGGTAGGCGGGGCCAAAGCGGGCGAGCAGCAGGTTTTCCTCGATGTGGGTGCGGTAGATGAAGCAGGGGATGAGCAGGAGCATGACCAGAAAGCCATACCCACTGCGGAACAGAAGGGTAAGCCCACACCAGAAACCGATGTCGCCCGTGTAGGCGGGGTGGCGGATGGTGCGGTAGATGCCGTCTGTCACCAATTTGTGATGTTCCAGCAGGCGCAAGCCGTAGGAGAAATGTTGGCGCACGTTCGCCGCGCTACCAGGCGTAAAGAAAGGCCCATGACCAGCAAGACCGCGCCAGCCAGGCTGAGGAGCGAGAAGCGGTAGACGGCTTGCTGGCGATAGAGGAAATCCCAGGCGGTGACTACCAGAGCAGCGATCCAGATGAGGGTGGAGGGGATGATAAAGTACCAGTCGGTGCGAATTGTATTCATAGAACAGGGTAGGGAATAATCACAGATTGCGCAGATTTACCTGATTATGTAGGGCAAACTGTTCGTTTGCGCGGACAAACTAACAGTTTGTCCTACAGGTCACCGGGCGAGATTGTTTGGGGAGAGAGGGCGGGTTGCCAACCCGCCCTACAGAGTGGGACTAGGGGAACAAGGTCAGGGCTTCGGCGTATAGGGAGTCGGCGGGAGCCAGTTCAAAGGCTTTTTGCAGATCGGTTTTGATGTCGGGGTCGCTGGCGTTGACCAGGTAGCGGCCCCAGGCGCGCAGGAAGTAAGCGGGGGCCAGATCGGGCCGTACATTCAGGGCGCTGCCGGCATTGAACACCAATATCTGCCCCAACTGCTCCTGCCACCCTTCGGCCACGGTGCCCATAATCATGGGCGAGTTGGCGCTGAACAACTCGGCGGCGGAGTAGACGCGCACGACGTCTACGGCGGCGGCGTAGTCCCCATAGAATACATAGATCAACAGAGGATAAGGGCCCCAATACCCGCCCGCCGAGCGTTTGGCGTCGCTGTTGTAGTTGATAAAGTGGGCATTCCAGGTGGCTGTCTCGTCATCGGGTGCGGCGCTGACCGCCTGCTGCGCCGCTGCCTGGGCATCCGGCCACAAACCGGCCTCGGCCAGCATGATGGCCTGATTGGTGGCGTCGCGGGCGGCGGCGGGGGCTGAATCGGGCAGGGGCGTAAGCTGTACGGGGGTCAGTTGGCGGCCATCCCAACGCAAAATGGCGTAATCCACCAGGCGCACGCCGGAGGCATAGGCGAAGATGTAGGGTTCGGTCAGGTTGAGCAGCACCTCGCCCCGTCCATCGCCGTTAATGTCGCTGACGTGGCCGGCATCCGGGCTGCCATTGAAGTTGCCGGTGACAATGTTCAGGCTGGCCCCATCGAAGTTGAGCGCCAGGAAGGCGCCGCCATGCGCGCCGACCACGCCTTGCACAGTGAGCCAGATGTGGGTGGGTTCAACCAGCACCTGATTCAGGCTGTTGTCGCCCAGGATGTCGGGAGAGACGCCGTTGGCGGCGGGATCGTCGCTGGTGAGTTCGCGGCGGGCCAGTTCCTGCCAGCCATTGTCGTAGGTGTAAATGGCTACCTGGTGGTTGGTAAGCGGGTCAAAGGTGCGCATGCCGGTAGAGAAGGCGGCCCACAGCAGGCGCTGGCCATCAGTGGTAAGCTGGCGCACGCCAATCCCCTGGTCGGCGGCTTGCAAGCCAAAATCGGCGGCGGCTTTAGCCGTCAGTTCCGCCAGGGCAGCGCCGTTGGGACCGTCTACGGGTTGGGGCGGGCCGCCCCAGCGGGGCTGGCGACCGATGATGGGCAGCAGCAGTTCCCCCTGCCCGCTGCCGGGCAGCCAGGACATGGTGTTGTTCAGAGGGTAGGTCGCGGATAGCACCGGGTCGGCAGCGTTGACAAATACCACACCGCTGCCATCAGGCGCCCACCGCACGTCGCCGGGCAGTTGGTAGAGGGCGCTGCTGATGGGGGTCAGGCTGCCGTCATTTTCCAGGCGAGCCAGCTTATACCAGGCTACGGGCGCATCAAAGGTGTACTGTTCGCTGACGAACGCATAGACCGGACCGCCGCTGGCCTGGAAGGGGGCGCGCACCAGGCGCACCGGCGCTGCCGGGTCTGCGCCGCCATCCTGATAGCCGGTAATCAAGGTCTGGCCGGCGCCGGTGCGGGTATCTATTTGGGCCAGGCCAGGCGCGCCATAGACCCAAACGCTGCTGCCGATGAGGGCAGTGGCGTCACCTATCCAGGTCAGGTCGCAGCAGTAAATGCCATTGTCTTCTACTTCCAACAGCCGGTTACTGGCCAGGTCTTTGACCGTGACGCCGCCGCCTTCGGGGAAGTAAACAAAGGAGATGAGCAGGCTTTGGCCGTCGGGGGACCATTCGGCTTTGACGAAGAAGCGCACAGGGCCGGTGAGCGGCGGTTTGGTTTCGGTGGAAAAGTCGGGGTAAGGGTCGCTGGGTTGTACCAGCGTCAGGGGATCGCCGGGGGCGATGCCGGCCACGTTGATCCCGCCCATGCCAAAAGCGATTTGCGTTCCATCCGGCGAAAAGCGGGGGGAGGTGATAGATTTGGTGAACTCGCTGGCATAATCCTCGGCGGGGAAGGTTTCGCCAGCCAGGCGCACCGTGCGCAGGCCGCTGGCGACGTCCAGCAGGATAAGATTGTTGTCGCTGACGTAAGCCAGCAGCCGGCCATCGGGCGACACGTCGTAATCCTGAATGCCGGCATCCTCAGGGGTGATAGTAGTGCTGGTAACGCCGTCCCGCTCCAGGCGCATGATCTGTCCGCCCGGGCTGAGGTAATACAAGGGGGCGGGCAGCACAGCCGGGCTGCTGGTCTGGACCACAGGCACGATCTCCGCCTGAATGCCGGCCAGGGCAGCATCTGTGGTTTCACCGCTTGTGGAGGGGGCATCTGCGTCAGTCGTGGCTGCCGGAGTGGGGACAGTGGCGTTACAGGCCGCCAGGACGGCCAGCAGCCCGATCAAACCGGGAACAAGTAAAACGCGCTGGATAATGACGGAACGGGGCATCGGGAACACTCCTATCGAAGTATGAAGTATGAGGGACGAAGGATGAGGAATGAAGGAGGAATTTCATGCCTCATGGCTTCGGTACGAACGGTCTGGATTGGCGTCGGCCGCAGCAGATGAGAAAACGGGCGTCTGGCGTTATGTGAACATTATACTCAGATTACAAAAGTCTGGTAGACTTTTGTCATCTTAAGAAGGCCTGTGAGTCATGGTGGCAGAGGATCAGGATGAATGTGCAGTTTGGTGTGGCGAAGATAAATAAGTACGCTACCAGCGACAGCGGGGACACGCTGGAGATGATTGAACGACCGCACGGCGGCCTGTCGTTGGTGTTGGTAGATGGGCAGCGCAGCGGCAAGGCAGCCAAGCTAATCAGCAATGTGGTGGCGCGTAAGGCGATCCAACTGCTGGCGGAAGGAGTGCGGGATGGGGCGGCGGCGCGGGCGGCGCACGATTATCTGTATACGAATCGCGGCGGCAAGGTGAGCGCCACCTTGAATATCGTCTCGATTGATACGGACACGCGCACGATTGTTATTTCGCGCAATAATGAAGCGCCTGTCTTGCTGTACACGCCCCAGGCGGGCGTGGTAGCGCTGGATGCGCCCTCGGAACCGGTGGGGGTGCGGCGAAACACGAAACCGGTGATCGCCGAAGTGCCGATTGAGCCGGGGACGGTGGTGGTGGCTTTTACGGATGGGCTGCGACATGCCGGCACCATGAGCGGCAGCCGCACTTACGACGTCGTCGCTGCTTTTTCACGGCTGCTGCAGGAACAGGTATACGACGCCCAAAAAATTGCCAATACCTTGCTGGACGAAGCCATGGCGCTGTCGCAGGGACGGCCCAATGATGATATTAGCGTGCTGGTGGTGTCGGTACGGGAGACGCCGCCCAACGAAGTGCGTCGTTTGAGCGGCAATTTGCCGTTGCGGGGTTAGAGCCAGATGGGAAGGATGTGGTCATGACGACCGGAAAGGAGCGTTCATGGCGGCTGGCGGTGGTGGGGCCGTGCAGTGCCGGCAAAACGACACTGGTACAGGCGCTGCGGGCGGCTGGCTACGAAACGCGGCACGTGGCGCAGGAGCATTCCTACGTCAAGGACATGTGGCAGCGCATCAGCCGGCCCGATCTGCTCATTTTTCTGGACGTGGATTACGCCACAGCCCTGGCGCGGCGGCCGGCCACCACCGGCAGCCCGGAGCGGCTGGCGCAGCAAGCGTTGCGACTGGCGCACGCCCGCCAGCACTGCGATTTTTACCTGAATACCAGCCAACTCACGCCCGACGAAGTGTGGCAGCAGGTGATCGCCTTCTTGCAAGAGAAGGGGGCGCAGCCGCGCCAGGAGCCGCGCCAGGAGGCGCATGATGCCCATTAACGGCCAGACGATGCTGGTGGGGGTGATGGGTTGGCCGGTGGGCCACAGCCTCAGCCCGGCCATGCACAATGCGGCGGCAGCGGCGCTGGGGCTGGACCTGGCGTACGTGCCGCTGCCGGTGGCGACCACTGAGGTAGGGGCGGCTGTGCGCGGGCTGCGCGCGCTGGGGTTTCTGGGGGCTAACGTGACGATTCCCTACAAACAGGCTGTGCTGCCTTTTCTGGATGAAATAGATAGCGCGGCGCAGGCCGTAGGGGCTGTGAATACCATTGGCGTGCGGTCGGGACGGCTGTGGGGAACGAACACGGATTGGTCTGGGTTTCTGGCGGATTTGCAGGCATTGGGCGTCCCCCTGGGGGCAGGGACAAGGGCGCTGGTGTTGGGCGCGGGTGGGTCGGCGCGGGCAGTGGCGTATGCCCTGGCGTCTGCCGCGGTGTCAGTGACCGTGCTGGGGCGGCGACTGCCGCAGGCGGCGCAGTTGGCCGCCGATCTGGCCCCCCATTTGCCGTTGGCCCAGCCCATCTTGTGTCGCCCCTTGACGGCGGCAGCGGTGGCGGAGACGGCGGCAGACCTGATTGTGAATACAACACCGTTGGGGATGTCGCCTCACCTGGACGGCTGTCCCTGGCCGGCGGGGATGCCTTTGCCGGCAGGGGCGTTTGTCTATGATCTGGTGTATGCCCCGCCGCGCACGCGCCTGCTCCAAATGGCCGAAGAAGGGCAGAACCCTTGCGCTAACGGTCTGGGCATGCTGCTGCGCCAGGGGGCGCAGGCTTTTCAACTGTGGACCGGACGCGAGCCAGATCTGGCGGTGATGGCTGCGGCTGTGGCGGAAGTGGCAGAAGCCAGGCTTTTAGAGAAAAGCCTGACTTCTAAAACCTGAGGTGGTAATTTGATGCAACGGATGACGGACGCCGGGCTGCCCTATTTTCAGTTTGAGACGTTCCCGCAGGGGCAGACGCACGCTGTGTTTACGCGGCTGGGTGGGGTGAGCGACCCACCATTTGCTTCGCTCAATTTGAGTTCAAGCGTGGCAGACAGCGGCGCCAATTTGCGGATCAACCGGCAGCGGGCATATGGGGCGTTGGGATATGAGACGGAGACGTTGGTGCATGCGCATCTGGTGCATGGGGCAGGCGTAGCGCGAGTGACGTCGGCGCAGGGGGGGCAGGTGGCCGGAGAGGTGGATGGCCTGATCACGGATGAAGCGGGGTGTGGACTGGCTATGAATTATGCCGACTGCGCCCCTATTTTGCTGGTGGATCCGCAGCGCGGGGCAATTGGGTTGGGGCACGCCGGCTGGCAGGGGGCGGTGAAGGGTTTGCCCGGGGCGATGGTGCGGGCCATGACGGCAGCGTTTGGCAGCGATCCACGGGATTTGATTGCCGGCATTGGCCCCTGTATTGGCCCTTGCTGTTATGAAGTTGGCGAGCCGGTTATTTCTGCTGTGCGCGCTGCATTTGCGGATGGGGATGCGCTGCTGCTGTCCCGGCCGGATGGGCGGCGGCCCCATTTTGATCTGGCGGCAGCTAACTATGAGGATTTGTGGCGAGCGGGGGTGCGGCAGGTGGAAAATGCCGGCATTTGCACGGCCTGCCGCACCGATCTCTTCTTCTCGCATCGCGCCGAAAAAGGAGAAACAGGACGCTTTGGCGTCCTGTTGGCGCTGACGAAGGCAGAGGATAGAAGGCAGAAGGCAGAGGGTAGAAGGTAGAAGACAGGTGGCGCTAGATGCCGCAGCTACAAGAGCCGCCGCCACAGCAACCGCCGCCGCCGCTGTTCTGGCTCATGGGCACGGGGATGCTGTCCGGGGCGCCGGTGCGCAGGGCTACGGTTGCCAGCAGCTTTTTGGTGTCCTGGCTGTGGCAGTGGGGGCAAACTGCCGGCGCCGCCGCGGCGGCAAAGGAGCGCCGTTCTTCAAAAACTTCATCGCAATCTCGACAATGAAAATCATAAACTGGCATGATTACACCCGTGTAATGTATTCGCCGGTGGTGGTATTCACCTTAATGCGATCGCCTATTTTGACAAACAGTGGCGTCTTGACTTTCAGCCCAGTCTCCAACGTCACCTCTTTAGTGGCTCCAGAGACACGGTCGCCGGCAATAGCCATTTCCGATTCCACGACTTCGTACTCGACTGAAGTGGGGAAGATGTAGTCAATAATCTCTCTCTCGTAAGAAAGCAGTTCCAATTCCAGCTCTGGTTTGAGATAGAGCGCGTCGTCCCCCAAAACGCTGTGACTGACGAAGGATTGCTCAAAAGTTTCCTGGTCCATGAACACAAAAAACGCCCCGTCATCATAGAGATATTGCACGGCACGTTTTTCCGTGCGCACATCCTGCACGCGGTCGCCGGAGCTATAAGTGATCTGCGAGTTGGAGCCGGTGCGCATGTTGCGCACGTTGACGCGGATGGTGGCTGGTCCGCGGCCAGGTTTGTTGTGGCTGTATTCCGTTACTTTGTACAGTTCGCCGTCTTGCGTAAAGGTGACGCCGCGGCGTAATTGGTTGACATCAATCATTCTTTCCAAACCCCTTCGTAAAGACGTTGCAGTGCAACGTCTCTAACTCCGTAGGGCGGGTTGGCAACCCGCCCATGCTTCAAAAACAATCTCACGCGG
>CAZDSN010000185.1:0-7356 GCA_964507675.1 uncultured Ardenticatenaceae bacterium
GTCGGGGTCCACAATAAATGCGCCGTATAAGCCCTTGTGAATATGACGTTTGAGGGGGAGGGAGTGGCAATGGTACAGGTGGCAGCCAAAAGGCCGGGCGTCAAATTCGTAAACAAAGCTGTAACCAGGGTTGATGTTGCCCGGACCAACTCCCGCTACGCCATCCATAAATGCGGAATGAATGCCATGAAAATGGATGGTGTGGGGATGCGCGCTGGCGTTAATGAACTGGATGCGCAGCCGCTCCCCTTCCACGCAGCGCAACGTAGGCCCAGGGCACTGACCCACAACGTGTCCGGCGCGACGAGAAGCGGCAGCCGTGGTGCTGCCATAGACCCAACCAGGAAAGTAGATGCCAGGGGCGATTTCAAATTCTCGATCCATGGCCACGAGGGTCCACTCGCGCACCGGGCGGCCATTTTCTTCTTTCAATTCACCATAATCAAAATCCTGCAGGATTTCATGTGGGTTGAAGCCATTGGTGGCGTGGTCCACTTCTCCGACTGTGCCGGCAATCGAGTGGTCGTCGTGGGAAGCATTGGGTGCATCGTCTACCTGACTGGCGACGTGAGCCGCTGACGACAAAGATTGCAGCCGGGCTAACCCGGCCATACTGACTGCGCCAATGCCCCCAACTTTTAGAAAAGCGCGCCGGCTGATCCTTTGTTCTGGTTTTTCTCTCATGATTTTTATCCCTTCAAATAATAAAATCAATCTTGCAAAAACAAATTTTAGTCGAGTCTAAATTGTAAGCGAAAATGACACATGCGTCAATAAACTTGCGGCAAAATGGGGATGCAGATACAGTCGCGATATCCCACGCGGTCCGACACATCATGTTGGACAGACGAAAGCATTGCTGCGTGTTATTCGTCAGTCGTTTGGGGCCAGCAAGCGGCAAGAGAGGAAAAACAGATGAAGGTAGCAGGAAGTGTGGTCATTGTCACGGGGGCGAGCGCAGGTATTGGGGCAGAGACGGTGCGACTGCTGGCGGCGCAAGGAGCGAATGTGGTTTTAACAGCGCGGCGGGCTGAGCGGTTGCAGGCGTTAGTGGCAGAACTGGCGCATTATCCAGGGCAGCGGCTGGCGCTGGCTGGCGATGTCAGCCAGGAGGCTTTCTGCCAAGAACTCGCGGCGCAGACGGCAGCAACGTTTGGACGGGTGGATGTGTTGGTGAATAATGCCGGCATTGGCCACCGTTCTGCTCTCCTGGAAATGTCCGCTGCCGACGTGCAGATTATTGCTAACACCAACCTGTTGGGAGCCATTTATGCCATTCAGGCGGTCTTGCCCACCATGCAAAAGCAAAAACGCGGCCAGATTATCAACGTCTCCTCCATTGTCAGCCAGCAGGCGCTACCCAAATCCAGCATCTACTGCGCCGCCAAATCTGGCCTGAACACCCTCAGCCGCAGCCTGCGCATGGAACTGCGCGGCCAGGGCATTACCGTGACGCTCGTCTATCCAGGGCTGACAGAAACAGAGTTTTACCAGGTGCGGTTGGGGGAACAGGGTACGCGCCGCATCAACCGTCCGGGCGTGCCCGCGCAGCGGGTGGGTGAAGCGATTGTCAACGCCATTACCCACAACCGGCAGGAAGTATACATTACGCTGCCCGATTGGCTGTTGGTGCACACCAGCCGCCTCTTTCCGCGTACCCTGGACTGGTTTGTGGGGCGGCTGGCTTGAGGTCAGCCGAAGATAAGACGCAGATGGCGCAGATTTTGGCAGCGGCGGTTATTTTGTCAGGTTGTGGAGGGGAATGGCGTCGTTGTCGGCATCATCCCGCAGCCGCTCTCCCGTTTCCGCCTCATACAAGCCCACAATCAACTCATACGTCCCCGACGGGGCATCGGGCGGCACAGTGAGGGTGTAACTATCCGCCAGATATTCGCCCGGCAGCCAGCCTGTGGTGGGGCGGCTGCCCCCCAGCGGTATCTGGTCTTGCTGCGCCAGGACGCGGCCGTCGTACAAGAGCTGTATAAATACGGTGTAACTGGTAGCGGTCACGTGCACGCTGTGCCAGTACAAAGTCAACGACAGCGGCGCGCCGGGAGCGAACGCGGCAGTATCCAGGTCGTAGCCTACCAGGGCAGCGGTATCCCCCAGCGTGATGGAGAGCGGGTAAGCGACCACAGGCGGCGTAAAGGAACGAGGGGGCGCGGTCACTGCCAATTGGCCCAGGTCGGCAAATGCCGGCAGCGGCTTCCCCGCCGCATCCAGTAAATCCAGGCGTAGGGTGTAGGTTCCTGCCGGCACCGCCACCCCATCCTCCGCCAGCGGCGGCAGCCAGAAAGCCGCTGCATCCCGCACCACTGCCCCAACAGGCCATTCTGTTGGGGGATAAGAAGCGCGTCCCAGGGAGCGGAGCAGCGCCGCTACGGTGTGCCCGTCCGCATCTACCAGGCGCAACCGCGCCTGCACATCCGCCGCAGGCTTGATTGCCTGCCAATACAGCGTAAATGGCACAGGCTGCCCCACTTCGCCGCCCTCAGGCCAGCCATCCACGCCCAACAGGCGCACGCCGCCCCCCAGATCAACCTCCAGACGGTGGGCAATAGGCAAACTGGCCGCGTCCGGCCACCGTGTTGGCGACGTCAACGTCACCTGCCCCAACGTCAAGCGCACGTCTACGGGCCTTCCTGCGCTATCCCGCGTCTCCAACAGTCGCCCGCTGCCTGGCTGGTAAACCTGCGCCGTCAGCGTATACTGGCCTGGCGGCGTGCCTGGCCAGATGTCCAGCGCATGTCTATCTACGCCATATTCACCGGCGCCCCAGCGCGTCACCGGATAACCCGCCGGATGGAGGCTGTCAGATTGGCCGTAACGCCGTCCCTCGTCGTCTAGCAGATGCACAGCCACGCTGTATTCGCCCTGCACCGGCGGCAGCGCCCGCCAGTACAGCGTCAGGTCCAGGATGGCGTCTGCCGTTGTGGTGATCTGCGCCCCATCCACGCCCATCAGGAGCAGTTCATCCCCAAAGTTTACCTGTAACGGCTGCGCTGCTCCCGGCACCTGCTGGCCGTCAAAACGCGCCTGGCAAATCAGGTTGTGGCAGCGATCCAGGTAGAAGCTTTTGCTGGCCAGCAGCGCCAGCCCCAGCAGAATGCCGGCCAGCGCCACGCCCCCTGGCAGCGGTGGCGCAAACGAAGCCGGCAGCACGGTCAAATGGCGGCGCGGCCACAAGCCAATGAGCGCCGCCGCCCCCAGGGAAAACAGGGAAATGGCATCGGCTGTCCGCCGTAAGGGGGTCTCTTGCCAGGCCAGGTGGAGGGTGTGGATGCCTGCCGGCATTTTCACCGTAACCAAACCATGCGGCTCACTGGCGCGCCAGGCAGCCGGCTGTCCATCCAGCCAGACGTACCAGCCGGGAAAAGCAAAACGACGGAATTGGGCTACAAACGCGGCCGGCGCATCAATGGTGACTGTGGTCGCCAGCCATTCCTCTTTCATGGACAGCACGCGGGCGGTTGCCGGCAAACTGGCCGGATCCAGGCGCGGAATGCGCGCATCAGGGGCGGCAGCCTCGTAAATGGGCAGCAGCGAAGTGGGCGCAGGCAGACTGGTCACCGTAACAGGCAAATAATCTCCGGCGGAGGTCGTGCCCAGAAAGCCTGTATCCGCTTCAAAACGGATCAGGTCGGGCGGCTGTGGATCGGGCGGCAAAGGTAAACGACCAGGGAAAAGCCAGGGCAGGGCGAATAGGGGCACAGCCAGCCAGAGCAGCAGCCCTGTGTAGCTGTTTTGACGCGGCAGCCGCAGCGCCCCCAATCCGGTCAGAGCCGCCAGACACAGGCTGGCCGGCCCCAGAAAGCGCCAGGGAAACTGCACAAACGGCAGCAGCGGCAGGCGCGCCCACAGCGACTCGCTCAAAGGCAAGGTCAAACCCACGAGTAGGAGAAAGGCCAGCGTGAAGAGGAGGCGGGCGCGTTTATAAGCAGGTCGCAGCGCGGGCGCCGGCCACCAGCTTATGGCCGCCAGCAGCAGTTGCGGCCAGCCGAGGCTGAACGGAACGGCGGGGTTGACGGCGGCGTAGTCGGCGCGGCGGGGTGGGGCCAGCAGTTGCCCCAGGCTGAGGAAGTGGTTGCGGTAGTTGAAGTTGGCGGCATCAATGAGTTTGTCTAGCTGCACGAGGGATTTCTCAAAGAATGCCGGCATCCAGAAAAAGGCCGCTACCCCCAATCCCAGCAGCAGCGCCCCCAGCGCCCAGCCTGCTCGTTTCCGGTGCGCCTCCCCGCCCGCCAACAGCCCATACCCCCACAGCAGTGGCGTGCCCACCAGCGCCAGGATGTTGTGCGTCAGCAGCAGCGCTGCATAGCTGCCCGCCAGCCACAGCAGGCTGGCCCGATCCTGCCGCCGCGCCAGCCGCCCTACTGCCCATAGGCTCAGGCTGAGCCAGGCCAGCCCCCACGCTTCGGCGTAAGCGCCGCGATGGTAAAGATTGACCAGTAAATAGGGGGCATAAACGGCGGCAGCCGCAGCGACAATTCCCGCTATACTGCCGCTGGTGCGGTTGTCCCCTTGCTGAAAATCGCGAAACCAGAGAGCCAGACCTATCCCCGTTAGCAGCAGCGCCAGGGCGTAACCGATCAGGTAAGCTATGGCCGTACTGACGCCCAGCGCCCGCAGCGGCAGCAGGAGATAGTAGCTGAGGGGGGCATAGTAATGGAAAAGGGGAAAGCCGTAGCCATATCCCATATCCGGCAGCCAGCGGGGAAAGAGAACGCCCTGCCGCAGCGCCTGTTCCAACTCCAACAGCCGGTAAAAGTGCAGCAGCCCATCCCCTCGCTGCGGCAGCCAGCCGCGCAGCAGCGGCTGCATGGCAGTGAGCAGCGTAATCAGGAGCAGCAGCGGCCCGGCTAGAAGGGCGAAACGGTTGGTGCGCGTCATGCCGTGTAACAGTAACAAATCAGGGACAGAAGGGCAACGACGATCCCGGTAAAATATGGTAGACTTGGCGTTGCATCATGGTGATTTTGCCGCTCGTAACCCAAACGACTGTTTCCTGGAGGTTTCTGATGCCCACTATTTCCGTGATAGAAGCTAAAGACAGGCTGCTGCATCTGATGGACGAAGTGGCCATGTCACATGAACCGATTCTAATTACAAGTAAGCATTCAAATGCAGTCTTGATCTCCGAAGATGATTGGCGCGCCATTGCGGAAACGCTACACTTGTTGAGCATTCCCGGTATGCGCGAATCTATCCTGGAAGGCATAGATACGCCGCTAGAAGAATGCACTGAGGATTTGGAATGGTAGGCTGGCGTCTGGTCTTTACCAAACAGGCACAGAAAGATGCCGGCAAGCTATCACGCTCTGGATTACGACCGAAAGCGGAAACTTTGTTAGCAATCTTGCGACAGGACCCCTTCCAATCTCCACCGCCTTATGAAAAGTTAGTTGGAATCCTGTTTTCCCCATATTGTCGTCGTGAATATGACCTACCGCCGCGCCTTGTTCTGGATGGTTGGCTGCCTGCTGCTGGCGGCTGTGCTGCGCCTGCCTGCCCTGCCGCAGCTTCCCCCTGGCTTGCACTACGACGAAGCCGCTAACGTCATTCTGGCGGGAGACATTGGCCTGCGCGGGGCGCGTCCCGTCTTTATTGCCAGCTACACGGGCAAAGAAGTTCTGTTCTTCTACCTGGCGGGCGGCGTCATGCGCTTGGTGGGCGAATCGGCGTTTAGCCTGCGCCTGACCGCCGCGTTCTCCGGATTGTTGACCGTTGCTGCCGCTTATCGCGTGGGGCGGGAACTGCTGCGTGACCGGCGGGTGGCGCTGTTGGCCGCGGCGCTGTTAGCCGTCAGCTTCTGGCATTTGCTGTTTAGCCGCCTCGGTTTTCGGGTCATTACCCAGCCGCTGCTGCAGGCATTGACTGTAGCGACCTTGTGGCGTGGGCTGCATCTGGCGGAGACAAAGCCGGCGAGCGCCCGCACCTGGGGCGCGTTTGCGCTTGGCGGTATTTTTCTGGGACTGACCGGGTACACTTACCTGGCGGTGCGCCTCTTTCCTATCTTGCTGGGGCTGGCGCTGCTGCCCGTGCTGCGCCAGCGCTGGCAGCAGTTGTTTCTTAGCGGCAGTGTGGCCACGTTGGTGCTGCTGCCGCTGCTAAACTATTTCCGGCTGCACCCGGATGCCTTTTGGGTACGCATCCAGCAGGTAGGCAGCAGCGACGGCCTCACTCTGGGGCAAAGTTTGCTCAAGTCGTTGGGCATGTTCTTCGTGCGCGGCGATCCATACTGGCGCTTTAATTTGCCGGAGCGCCCCCTGTTTTCCTGGTTAGGCGGGGCGCTGCTGCTGGCGGGCGCGGCGCTGCTTATCTGGCAGTGGCCGTGTAGACGCGGTTGGCAGCGCGCGGCGGCTTCCCTGCTGCTGCTGGCTCCCTTTATCATGCTGCTGCCTACAGCGCTGGCAGTGAACGAGATAGTGCCCAGCAACTTGCGGGCGATAGGGATGCTGCCGTTTGTGTATTTGCTGCCGGCATTTTCCCTCGCCACCCTCTTCAACGACACCCCTATCCGCCTGTCCCGCCGCGCCTTCGATTGGCTGCTGCTCCTCCTGCTTCTCGCCGGCGGCGGCCTCACCTATCGCGCCTACTTCCAGCAGTGGAGCCAGCGGGCAGACGTCTTTTACGAAAATGACGCCGACCTGGCTGCTGCTGCGGCGTATATTGACGCCACCGCACAGCCAGAGGAAACGATATTCGTAGCCGCCCTGCACTACCGCCATCCCACCGTAGCCGCCTTAAGCCAGCAGTATGAGCGGATCAAATGGCTGCCCGGCAGCGCCGCCCTGGTCTTTCCCGCCGCTGGCCCGGCGCGCATTATCTTTCCCCACAGCAGCCCACTGCCGGCATGGGCCGCCCCCCTGCTGGCTGACGCGGTCGTGGAGATTGGGCCAGCCGGTCCCGATGGGCAGCCCCTTTACACCACCTACACCCTGGCCGCGGCTCCCCCGCTGACCATCGCGCACCCAGGCAGCGTCAATTTTGGCGACGCCATTACCCTGTTGGGGTACGAGATGGGGACAGCAGCCGCCGGCGGCGCACTCCCTTTGACCCTATACTGGCAGGCGCGAGGGCAGCCGGCGGCGGCCTATGCCCCTTTCGTGCATCTGGAAGACGCCTGGGGACACCGCTGGGGGCAGGTAGAACCCAACGCCTACCCCAGCGAACAATGGGCGGGCGGCGATCTGATGGTGCAGCGGGTGAATGTGCCCCTACCGCTGGGGATGCCGGCAGGCGATTATCAACTACGGGTAGGGCTGTTTAACCAGGAAACAGGGGATCGGCTGCCACAATTGGACGCGGCGGGGCGATATGCCGGCAGCGCCGCCCTGATCACGCCCGCGCCCATCC
>CAZDSN010000186.1:0-7355 GCA_964507675.1 uncultured Ardenticatenaceae bacterium
GGTGTTACCCCGTCCAAACCTCGTTCGTAGATTTCACTACCACGCCGGTCATGACCTACCTTTTCTGCTACGGCCATAAATACGGTGTAGTCACTACCACCCTCCCGCTTTTCCAAATCAATCTCCGTTTGGGATTTACGGCGCAAAAATAAAAGGCTGGCTTGTACACCGACCTGCGGTAAAAACGCTTCCACCGGTAAATCAACACTGGCTAAAACTTGACAGCGCTGCAAAATCCAAGAACGGATATATTCTGCGCTAGGGTTGCTTAAAATCCCGTCGGGCAGCACAATTGCCACCAAGCCCGTACCTGGTTTCACCCAATTGAAACAACGCTCCACAAACAAAATCTCCGGCGGCAAGCTGCGTTGTAAATTGCCTTTTATCCAGCGCCCCTCATTATCCACACTCCAGTTATGCGCCAGGTCAAATTGCTCCAAAATATCCGGGTCATCTATGGGAATCTTGGCGCCAAATGGCGGGTTGGTAAAAACAATATCAAAGCTGTCGAAGTCTCCTTCCAGCCGCATCCGCACTGGGTCAGACAAATCGGCCACATCCGTGTCGCGGTGCTGCCGTTTCAAGTTACCTCGGCTTTGCTCGTCCAGCATCAACGGGAATTCGAGCGAGTTAAAGGAGAAGATATTACCGTGACCATCGTTGTTCAAGATCATGTTCATCCGGGCGGCGCGGCGTAAATCGGGGTCAAAGTCAACTCCATACAAACATTGTTCGGCGTAATTTTGTAAAACGGCCGATGCCTTCTGGTCGGCGTTCAGCCGCAGAATTCGCAAAAGCGGATGTTCATCGGGAAATAGTTGATCCGCCAATTTGCGGCGAATGTGGTCCAGTGCATAGGTGAGAAAACGACCTGAGCCACAAGCGGGATCCAAAATTCTCGGCCAGTTTTGCGGGTCTGTCAGGTCTTTGTCTTCCCCAGGGTCAATCATCTGTACCATCAGGCGGATGATATTGGTCGGGGTAAAAAATTGGCCGCGCTGCGATTTGAGCATACTGGCCGTAATCTCCTCATAGGCCGCGCCCTTAATGTCTACATCAGTATCCAGCAAGTTATAGCGGCTCAGTTCCCCAACCACATAAGCCAGCACCCGGTCATCCAGGTCAATTGAATCTCGTTCGCTGAAAATGCGACTATAGCGCCCATCTGCCTTTACTTCCGCAAACAACTCCTTAATTCGGGCGGCAATAGCCCGCTGCCCTTCGCGGGTGTTACGCTCGGTTCCCTTCACCCAAAAGCGACGGTTGCCGGTAGTGCGTTCATCATGGATTTTGCAGAAAAAGAGGTTGAGGATTTGCCAAAAGGCAACATCTTTCTTCAGCCCCTGGTTGCCGTAAATATAATCATGGATGCGGGCAAAGGTGCGCTGAAGATTGTCGCCGGTGGCGATACGGCCGGTTTGCCGATCAGGGTTATCTAAGTCGGCTACTGTTTCCCCCTCCCCAGGCAAATCATAGAGGTCAACATATTCGGGTTGGATTCTTCCACCCCCGGTCAACTTTTGCTTGAAAACCAGGTCGGTACCATTGGTCCATAGACCATAATTGCATTTGGGTAGTGCACCCATGATCTGCTCTAATTGGAACACCCCTTTCTTGCGGTCACTGGATTTGGTATTGGGTGTCTGTACCAGGCAGATGTGGGTGATATTGTCTTGTTCGGTGTGGCTGGCTTTGGCGGTAAAGACAGCGATGTCAACCTTTGGGCGATATTTGCGACTCTTCCCTTCTTCATCAGTCAGTTCATAAAGGATTTTATAGTCACGCTCAAGCTGTTCTTGCTCAAAACCATATTCATCAACCAGGGAGCGAGCGACCACTTGTAGAGTGCGTTCCGCAGGGCTGTCTTTGACTGGTTGGCCGGTGATGAAGTCGTAGAGCTGGCCTTCTTCGAGGGATTCGGAATCATCATCTAGCAGTTCTTCTTCATCTGTCATGTCAGTCTGCCTGTTATTCATGCCACCTCTCTGGTTAAATATTTGTGAAACCTCTCGTGTTATGTCAAGCATATTTTGATGAGTGTTCCGGAGGTCAATTCGGCGAATTGACCAGACAAGACAGCGTCTTGTCCTACAGGGTGTTTCCGTCATTTCATAATTTCATGCTTGACAGGACACTAGCTTTAGTCAAGATGAATTCCTACTTTTGCGTCAGCAGGTCGAAGAAAGGTTAGCGACAAAAACAGCCTTTCTCTGTAAAGTCTAGCTGGTCACAGCAGACATTAGTAAACGGCTGGACAAATATCATTAGAAATTATCCTTAACCAGCCCAAAATGAAGACGGGGAGCATCTTAGTTTGGACGACGACGGCGCAGCCAGCGAATGGGGGCGGTAAGCAGGCGACCCATTCCAGTGACAACCCGCCGCGCGCCGCCCCACAGCCAGCCGCCTACCGCACGCAAACGCCGCCAGATGGATTGGCCGGCATTTGTCACCGCCGTGCCGGCGCGGTTAGCTCCTACGACTACCAGTTCACCTAAAGAGTGCCCCGTCGTGATGACCACACCAGCGGCATCCTGCGCCCGCTCGCTGACCAACTGCCACGACTGTTGCGTCGTCTCGGCTAGCCAGCCCGTCAAGCGCCGCTCATCCACCCCCGTGACAGCCCGCATACTGTCAGCCCAGTTGCCCATGGCGGCTTCCCCCTGGCTGAAATACGCCTGCGCCCGCCGCCCAATGACGTAAGTGGACGCCACATTTGTGCCCGCCGATGCGGCTACCCCCAGGACAGGGATAGCTTTTGCCAGCGATTTAGAGGCTAACCGTTCCGTTGCGCTCTCCGCTATCTCCCGTCCCACTTTGTTTAGCACCTGGTTGGCGCCGGCGCTGATGCCCGTGATCAACATCACCACCCGCTGCTTTTCCGCCTGGGTCAAGGGATGCCCATAGGCGGCAGCCATTTCCAGCACGAGTTCTGCTTGCAGCTTAAAGGTCAGGCCGATGTCGGCAGCCACGCCAAAGGTGAGGGCGGCAACTGTGCCCAGGCCGGGGATAACGGCCGCGCCAGAAGTAACCGCGCCTACCGCCCCAGCCTGCCGGCATTTTTGGCGGATCAATATCTCTGCCACTTCGTCTATGGTCGCTGCCGGCATCTGCTGGCGCAGTTCCTGCACCCGCGCTGCCGCGGACAATTCATCGGCATCATTAATAGCCGCCACCACATAGCCGGCAACTTTATCAAAGACGCCGCCTTTGGCAGCCTGTTGGCTGCCACCAACTTCTGTGGAAGGAGTCGTCACGCCACCGTTCCCGAAAAGCCAACCGCTGCGGTCAGCCCTTCTGCCTTCTACCTTCTTCCTTCTACCCCTACTCTTCCGTGGGTTGTTCTGCCGGCACGGCTTCCTGGTCCGCTTGAAGCTTATGCAAACCATTCCGCACCACTGACAAAGAGCGCAGCAAATCTTCCTCCAGACGAGCCAACACCTCAATCGTATACGTATCCGCATCCTGCCGCAGTGCATCGGCATCCCGCCGCGCCCGCTCCAAAATATTGTCGGCGCGCTGCTGCGCTGATGTCAAAACTGCATCCCGGCTGATCAGCTCTTCCGCCTCTTGCTTGGCCAGTTGGCGAATGCGGTCCGCTTCCTCGTGCGCCTGCGCCAAAACGCGGTCTTTCTCCGCCTCAATGCGATTGGCTCGCTTAATAGCGTCGGGAATAGCCACCCGCATCTGGTCTACAATTCCATAAACCCGATCCTCATCCACCATCAACTTGGCGGTTAGCCACACCCGCTGACCTTCATTCAGCGCTTGCTCCAACCGGTCAATTAAGTGCAGGATGTCCATACGTATCCCTCCTTCGAAAATAATCTCACACGGAGACGCGGAGGACGCGGAGAAAATGTAGGACAAACTGTTAGTTTATCCTCGCAAACTAACAGTTTGCGCTACAAATTTTCATCCATCGTGTTGCGCCGCCGCTTATGGGGAACTCCTCTGAAAATAGTTGTCAGTGGGGAGTGGTCAGAAGCTGCGCCAACCCCGAACTGGCTGTAAATCAAATCTGCGTTGTCTGCCCAGTGTAACTGCGTAATGTGTGCGTATTTTCATTCAATCCCGCAGCGTCACAGGCGGGTTATAGGATTCGCGATCCTTCCCGTTAAAACGTTCGTATAAAGCCGCCGCCACCAGGGGAGGAACCATGCTAGTCACGTCGCCGCCTAAAGAAGCGATTTCACGCACCGTCGTGCCGCTCAAGAACGTGTGTTCCTCTTGGGTAATGAAGCTGACCACCTCAATATCTGGCGCTAGCCGCTTATTCGCCAGCGCCATGCGAAACTCGAACTCAAAATCAGAAAACACCCGCAAACCGCGCACCATCACCCTGGCCCCCACCTGCCGCGCGAATTCCACCGTCAACCCCCCAAAAGGCATCACGCGAATCCCTGGCGCGCCGGCCAGCACTTGCGTAATCATTTCCACCCGCTCCGCCACCGAAAAAAGCAGCGATTTGGATGGGTGACCATGATCGTAGACCGCCACGATCAAATCATCAAAGATGGCGCTGGCCCGCCGTATCAGGTCCAGATGGCCGTAATGGATGGGATCAAAAGTGCCTGGATAAATCGCGCGCATTAACTGACATCTCCTGCATTTTGCCAAAACCGCATTACCTTCTGGCGCAGCAGGCCGTGTTCTGGCTTTTCCAACAACGGATCTGCGGCCATGATGGTTTCTGCTTCCTGGCGGGCCAGTTCTAACATCTTTACGTCCAGCAGCGCCGCCAACTGCACTTCAGGCAGACCACTTTGGCGGCGACCAAAGAATTCGCCCGGGCCGCGCAGTTCCAGGTCCTTCTCGGCCAGCACAAAACCATCGTTTGTCTCTTCCATAGCCTGCAGACGGGCTTCGGCGTCTGGACTGGCTGAATCACTAATCAGCAAACAATAGGATTGGTGCTTTCCCCGCCCCACGCGCCCGCGAAACTGGTGTAGCTGCGCCAGGCCAAAGCGGTTGGCGCCCTCAATCAGCATGACGGTGCTGTTAGGCACGTCAATGCCTACTTCAATCACCGATGTAGAAACGAGGATATGCACCCGGTTTTCATAAAAGTCACGCATCACGGCTTCTTTTTCGTAGGACTTCAGGCGACCATGCAGCAATCCCAACTTCAAATCAGGGAAAATCTCTTCTTGCAGGCGGGCATGTTCTTCTACGGCAGCCGTCGCTTCTATTTTGTCGGATTCCTCTACCAACGGGCAAATAATGAACGCCTGCCGGCCCTGTTCAATCTGGCCGCGCACAAAGGTGTAAGCGCGCTGCCGTTCGCTGGGGCGCAGCCAGCGCGTCTTGATCTCCTGCCGGCCTGGTGGCAGCTCATCTAAGATGGACAGGTCAAGATCGCCATAAAGCGACAGCGCCAGCGTGCGCGGAATAGGCGTAGCGGACATAACCAGCAGATGGGGCGTGGCGGGTGAACCGTCAGCATGGGCCGGACCTTTGTCCCGCAGCGTCTGTCGCTGGTCTACGCCAAAACGATGTTGTTCGTCAACGATAGCCAGGGTCAAATTCTTGAAGGTCACCGGAGCTTCCAGCAGGGCGTGCGTGCCAATCAAAATGTGTATCTCGCCGTTGGCCAGGCCAGTCAGCAGTTGCGCCCGTTCGCTGCTGCTGGTGCTGCCTGTCAGCAGGCGCACCTGGTAACCCAGGGGAGCCAGTGCCTGGCTGAGCCCCTGGTAATGTTGTTCCGCCAGGATTTCCGTGGGGGCCATCATGGCCGCCTGCCCACCACCCTGAGCAGCTACAACCATGGCAGCCGCGGCTACAGCCGTTTTGCCAGCGCCCACATCTCCTTGCAGCAGCCGCGTCATGGGGCGAGAGAGACTCATATCGGCGCTGATTTCGGCAATCGCCCGCTGCTGCGCTCCGGTCAGGGTGAACGGCAAGCTGCTGACAAATGTGTCCAGGGCAGTTTGTTCCACGGCAATGGGGCTGCCTGGCTGGCTTTGCCACAGCCGCCGCTGCCCCAACATACCCAATTGCAGCAATAAAAGTTCATCGAAAACCAGCCGGCGGCGCGCCTGGTGCAGTGTGTCTTGATCATCCGGGAAGTGCATCTGCTGGATGGCCTGGGGCAGCGTCAAGAAGCGGTGGCGCTGCCGGATCGGCGCAGGTACAGGGTCCGGCAAAAATGGGCTGTACTCCGTCACAGCCTGGTTCATAATCTGGCGTATTTTGTAAGCGCGCAACCCCTCTGTCAACGGATAGATGGGTACAATGCGGCGCGTCTTCAGCGGTTCTGTAGCCACAGGTTCCCAGGCAGGGGCATTGAAGACAGGATGCCCCATGAACTGTTCCACCTTACCGCTGAGGACGATCTGCATACCTGCTTTGAGTTGGGAGACCAACCACGGCTGGTTAAACCATGTCACCTGTACCTGGCCAGTGCCATCGCTGACCAAAGCCTGAATAACCTCCCCCGTGCGGGAGCGGCGGGCACGCACTTCCCAGACAGTGCCAATGACGGTCACCTGTTCCCCATAAGCCAGGCGGTTGATCGGTTTCATCAAGCTGTAATCGTCGTGGCGGCGGGGGAAAAGAAATAGCAAGTCGTTAATGGTTGCTGCGCCCAGGCGGGCCAACTGTTCCGCCATTTTGTCCCCAACACCCTTGAGGGCTGTGACCGGTTGGGCCAGCCGCGCGGGATCGGCGACTACCGGGGGAGCCTCCGCAACCACGGGGGTGGGGCTGGTTGGCACGGGTTTGGCTGGCACAGATTTGGCTGGCGCAGGTTTGGCTGGTGTGGGTTTGCGCTGGTCGGGCGGCTGCTGGCGGGAGTGGGGCTTGTCTGTGACCGGTGGGGCAGGCGGCGGCGTGGGTTCAGGCTTTAGCGGGGCAGGAGCCGGGGCGCTGCGGCCAACACGCTGTTCGCGGGCTTCAATCCGCTGCAAGAGGCTCTCTACCATATCGGCGCGTTTCGCTACGCCGGGCAGCCGGTCATACCCGATGAGGGCTTCCGCCGTTTGTTCTACCAGGATCAAATCGGCTTCGTCCACAGCTTCTTCGCGCGCCTGTGTGACCCAAAAGGTGACAAGCTGCCGCATTCCGCCGACGACGGCTTTATTTTGGAACCCTTGTTGGGCTTCCAGTTTTAATACACGTTGGAGTCTTTTGAAGGATCGTGACATAATGTTTGTGGTCGGCTAGCCTGATTATTGTCAACCCGACCGCGCTCCCAGGAAACTGCCCATCAAAGGGGCGTCAGGCTGCGCGAATACAGGCAAACCCAACAGCCCCAGGGCCAATATGCGAGCCAATAGCTGGGGTAACTTCGACAAGCGGCGGTAAATCACCCTGGGGATGATAATTCTGGACGGCGGCTCGTAGCGCCTCAGCCT
>CAZDSN010000187.1:0-7332 GCA_964507675.1 uncultured Ardenticatenaceae bacterium
CAAACGGAAAAGCGAAGGGAGCAGCGTCTGGAGTGGCAGCCGCCGCAGCCAGGGAGGAAACCGCTTGCAGACTTAGCTGCATGCGCGCCAGGCTGGCAGCGGATTGGGCAGCGCCCACGAGGGTGACAGGCAGCGGCGTTTGCGGGCGAATCTGGGGCGGGGCGTCTATGCCGGCTACAGCGATTGGCCCCACGATAGCCTGGCGCGGACTGGCAACCGCCAGCCGGGGATCGGCAGCCGGCAAGGTAACGGTGGTTACCTGCTGCCAGGAAAGGTCAGCGGCGGGGGTGAAAGCAGGCGCCAGCGTCACCTGGAGTTGAAAAGGGGTCGCAGTAGTCAGGACAGGGAGCGATAGTTGGTGAAAATCGGGCACAATCTCGCCAGGCCGCCAGGCCACGGTAGGGTAGTAGTTGTTAGCCGGATGCTGCCCGGTGCGGGGCTGCGGCAGTGTCTGGGTGGCGTCGTTGGCCCAGCGCAAATAGACATACTGGCTGGCGGGCACGGGGGCAGCCGCTTGCCAGTAGAGGGTTACGGCAGCCTGGGCGGGGTCATAGGGAGACGTGGGCTGTATCTCGTAGCCAATCAGGCGAATATCGAAGGGGAAAGACAGTTCCGTGGGGGCAGCGGATGCCGGCATTGCCGCCAACGCCGCCTGACTCACTTCCAGCAGCGGTCCCAGCGAACGCAAATGATATACCCCTTCCAGCCCAGGCAAAAAACGGGCCAGATAAACCGTCTGCCCGGCAGCCAGGCGCGCGTCTAATTCGGCGCGGTAGCTGCCTTCATCCGGCAGCACCAGAATGTCCAGGTCAGGCCGCACACCCTCCGCCTGCTGCAAATAATATAGCGGGGCAATTTTTTCGCTATCCGCCAGGATAGCCGCGCCTTGTTCCAGGGGCAGCGACAGCGCGGCCTGCCCCCAGGTAGTCAAACTGTCAGCCTGGGAACGATCCACCGCCGACCAGCGCTCAGCCGCCGCCAAAAACAAAAGACCGAGGACTACAGCCGTCGCCGCGTTGACCAGAGAAGCGGAGGTCATTGCCTGGCGGCTAAACCAGGCGGCTGCCGCCCCCCACGCCACGGCGATCAACAACTGCGCGGGCAGCAAAAACACCGCCAGATCAGGCACATAATAGTTCAGCGCATAAAAAGAAAAGCCCGTCCAGGCCAGCAGCAGCACAGGTCGCGTCTGGCGGCGCAGCAGCAGCAGCCAGCCCAGCGCCGCCCAGGCCAGACCTGCCCAGCCCCACTCCGCCAGGAAAAGCCTCCCCACCACGCCATACCGCGCCGGGTCGCGCAGCCAGGCATCCCATTGTAACGCGCCTTGAAAACGCCCCCCTACCACCCAATCCACAAACCGCGCCATGCCCATCGCTTCGCCGTTGACAGCCGCCCAGCGCAGCGGCAGATAAGCGTACAACGCCAGCGGCAGCAAAAACGCCAGCCCCATGCTGAACCAAAATGACCACTGGCGCGGTCCGGGGGCGCGCCGCAGCCAGAACAGCGCCAGCAGCGCCGGCGGCAGCAGCAGCACAGTGGTTAGATGATTGGTCAGCCCCAGTCCCAACAGCAGCGGCAGGAGCCACCACTGCCGCCAGGTCGCCGGCGGGCCATCGCTTAACCAGCGCGCCAGCAGAAAAAGCACTGCCCCGACCAACAGCAGGTGCAGCGTATACACTTCCGCTTCAATCGCCTGGCTCCAAAAGGTGGGCGTCAGCGCCAGGGCTGCAGCCCCAGCCAGGGCTGGCACGTCGCGGCGGAGCAGTTGGCGACCGATCAGGTAGACAAAACTCAGCGCTGCCAGACCATACAACATGGTGACCAGGTTAAGCCGCCAGGCAAAGCTGCCGGCAGGAATCAGGCGCGTGAGCAGGTTGCTCAGGAGCAGATAAAGGGGATAGCCGGTGGGATGGACAATACCCAGGTGGGGCGTCACCACCTGGAATTCAAACGTGTCGGCGCGCCCGACAGATGCCGGCATGGTGAGCAAGTAAACGGCAGCCGCGCCCGACCACAACCACAGCAGGTGGAGCCAGGGACGCCGCCATGAGGGAGCCGTCGCGCTGCCCGCCAGATAAGCTGCCAGCCATAAGCTGGCAACAAACAAAAAGCGACCGGTTACTGCATCTGGGGCGGGGGTCAGCAAGGGAAACAGGTTGAGATAGAAAGGCAAAAAAGGGACGCTGGCGGCCAGCCAGTCGTGAGTACGGCGATGCAGCCAGAGCCAGACCGCTCCTCCCAGAACAGCCGCCAACGCCGCCGCCGGCCACACTAGCCAGGGACGGCCCAACCAGGGCGCAGGGAAAAGCAGATCGTACAGCAGGCGGGTACAGGCCAGACCCAGGATAAAGGATGGAGCCAGGCCCAACAGGGCACGCGGGTTTAACCAGGGTTGTCGCATCAAACTGCGACTGTAGCACGGCCAGGGGAAAAGACAAAACTGTTACACAAAAGCGGAAATGTGCCCAGCAATGGGCGACCACTGCGACAGTGGGCGACCACTGCGGCAGTGGGCGACCGCAGCGGTGGCGGTCGCCCTGCCTGATCACGCCTGGCGCGCCAGGCGCTCGCGCCACCAACTGAGCAGGAACAGCAGTCCGGTGAGAGGGAAGACGATCAGCAGCCAGCCAACGTTGTAGTTTCCCGTGGCCACGGCATTAATCAGCCATAAAGCCAGGAAGCCACCAATAACCATCAGACCGCCGGCCCGCTCCCAATACCAGGCCACTAACAGCCCCACCACCATGATGGTGAAAGCCAGGAACAGCAGCCCTTCAGTCAAAGAGAGCGTCCCCGGCGCCGGCATTCCTTCGCCGGCCGCAAACCATACGACAAGCAAAAACAGTACCGTGCCAATCAGGCGCGCCATCCAGCGCACCACATCGGCGGCATAATCGTGTTTCATTCTCTGCGTACTCATGCTTACCTCCAGATGGGAGAGTTGACGCGGGAACAGGGTAGGCGAGGAATTGTCTGCTCTCCCAACTGCCATAATAGGCCGAGCGGTTAGCGAGTAATAGTGGCGAATGGCATGATCAAGGCGTGATTTTCATCACTTCCTGGCGCGTTCTCAGCAATTCTCAATTTGAATGGGTTTGCCCCTTTAGCTGGTGGTGAAAACCGATGTCCGGGAAACCCCCATCCCCCAACCCCCTTTCCCCCAGGGGGAAGGGGGCTTTCAGTCGAGGGCGAGGGGCGCTGTGCGCCCCTCACCCTACATTACCCCTTCTTCCAGGCGACCTGTCAAGGAGTGACGGTGACGGCATCCTGGTAATAGGTGGGCACGACCTGGAACCAGGTGTTACCCAATTGCAGCGGCAGCGGAGCGCCGGCATCATCGTAAAATGTCAACATATCGGCCCGATTTTCCCGCCGCCAGTTGGCTTCATACTGCTGTCCGTCGCGGAAAATATCGGCCGCGCCATCCCCCCAAATCTGGACCTCCGTGGAATTTGACAGGCAGCGGTTGTCAACCTGATATTCACAAATGGTCACGTCTTGCTGATGGTTGACATAGAGCACGACCACATTAGTGGCAGTCAGTTGTTCGCCTGTATTGGCATCGGTATGCACCACGCCATCCGCCCAACGCCAGTAGCGGGCTGTGGCCGGATCGAAACGCCATTCCACCAGTTCCCAGTCATCATAGTTGATAACGATGGTAGCCACGGGCTGCCCGCCATCTGGGGGCGCGCTGCTAAAGGCCATGTTGGTACTGAATTCAGGAGCGTGGTTCTGGCCCATCGCGCTCAATGAATCCCAGAAAACGGCGGGATGGCCGTACAGGGTATGTTCCCATGGTTTGTCTTCACCGGTGCGATAATAGCCCGGGTCATTGGAACGGAGGATGCGCCGCGTGAAATCGCTGTGGTTGAGTTTGGTCGCCACGCCAATACTGGAACCAGAGTAGACCAAAGCCGCATCATACATGGCCGGCAGTTCCACGTCAATGAGGCGGGCACTGCGGATGGGGCCCACATTGGGCGGCGTCTGGCTGTAAAATATGGCCGTGAAACGAGTGACAGGGCCTTCGGTGATGTGTTCAAACACCAGGTCAGCCTGGCTTAAGCCAGATTGAGGCCGGGTGTAGTTGGCCGGGGAGTTGCTGATCTTAGTCGCCAGCGGCCGCCGCTGTAAGCTGGCCGGGTCGGCCACCAGTTCGCCCGTCAACGGATTACGATCTGTGCCAAAGTCGGCCAGCGTCAGCAGGGTGACTGGTTGGGGCGTGGCGGTACTCTCGGGCACAGCCGTCGTCGGCGTGGCTGCAAGCGTGGGAGAGAGGATAGGCGTCACCGTCGGTGGGGCCTCAATGGGCGCAGTGGTGGGCAGTGGGATGGGTGTAAACCGGGCAGGAATAGGAGATGAGGTTGGCGTGGTGGGCGGTACAGGAGCAGCGGGTGTTTGCCGGCATCCTATCACGCCTAACAACAGCGCCAATACCCACACAATTTGCTTGACCATATCAAACCTCCAATAATTTCACGCGAAGGCGCAGAGATAATGCTGCACTTCATCATGGTGGGTGTCAGCTCCGCCTGAGGCGGGGCGGACACCCAATTTTATGGGCGATTTTTCATCTATATTGAACCTGTCGTTCAGCAAAAGCGCAAGCAGCGTGGTACAATCAAGGATATGATGACGCCACAAGTAACCATTGCAATTCAGGCCGGCGGTCGCTCCAGCCGCATGGGCCAGGACAAAGGGTTGGCGCTGCTGGCCGGCAAACCCATGATTGAACACATGCTGGCGCGGGTGGCCGGGTTGGGGCAGGAAATATTGATCACCACGAACAACCCGGCCGGCTATGCTTACCTGGGCCTGCCGCTGGCAGGCGATGCTGAGCCGGGCGCGGGGGCGCTGCCCGGATTGTATACAGCCCTGGCGGCGGCGCAGGGGGAGACGGTGCTGCTGCTGGCCTGTGACATGCCCTTTGTCAATCGGGACCTGTTGGCCTATTTGCTCAGTCTGGCAGACCAGGCAGACGTTATCGTACCCTATTGGGAAGACCAATACCAGACAATGCACGCCGTTTACGCTCGCGATCCGGTGCGGGCTGCCGTGGCTGCCGCCCTGGCGCAGGGACAAAGGCGAATGATTGGTTTTTACGACCAGGTGCGGGTAAGAACCGTCACAGCAGCAGAAATCACGCCCTTTGATCCAGATGGCCTCACCTTCTTTAACGCCAACACGCCCGCGGAATTGGCCGCTGCTGAAGCGATAAAATCTGCGGCGCGTTCGTCTAATACATGAGGGATGGTATCTGATTTGTTGTCCATGGTGAATGCGTGCACACCGCCGTTTTTCCTACTGCACGTCTACGTTGGGTCGCACCTGGTGGTAAGATCAATTCTATGAAACGCTTGATTATTCTTTTTGCCTTTCTGCTGCTGTTTGGGCTGGCGGGCTGCACCACCCAGCCAGTGCCTGATGATTTGCCGTTGGAGATTCTGGCAACGCCAGCCCCCCAAAGCGATTTGCCGACAATTGCCCAAATTTTGCAGGACGATAGCGAATTTTTGTTTTTGCTGGGGGTGTTGAAAAGCGCCGGCATGGACGGCCCATTAGACGCGCCCGGCTCCTACACCTTTTTTGCCGCCACCAACACCGCTTTTTCCAAGTTAGGCATCCCGCCCACCGAAATTGACGCCGCCTCCATGAGCAACATTCTGCACCACCACACACTGGATGGCGTCTATGCCACCGCCGATTTAGAAGCCACTGGCGCCGTCACTTCCCAGGCCGGCGCCCCCATCACCATCACCCGTAACGAAGACCAACTTCTCCTGGACCTGGTGCCCGTGGTCACAGGCAATATCAGAGCATCGAATGGCATGGTGCACGTCGTAGACGGCTTCATTCTGCCACCCGAAAGCGGCCCTACTGTCAGCTTGTGGGAGTTAGTGCGCACGGACGAGCGTCTCAGCCACTTTCGCCAGCTAATGCAGGAAACCGACCAGGTTTACGCGCTGCGATTTCAATATATTGATGCGGTGCTGGCTGCCGACGATCAGGCGTTCAACGGCCTGGCAGACTCGCAGCAAGAACTGCTGGCCAATCCTGATGAGGTTGAACACCTGGTGGAGTATTGGCTGCTGAACCAGAACGGCTGGCCGCTAGAAACCCCTATCCTGCTGGCAGACCTGGCAGAGCTACCCTCAGTGGGCAGCCGGCTGAACTTCTCTTTTGCCCGCCGCGTTTACGCAGACATTGTCGTCTCTGGCAGCGGCAGCAACCTGACCCTGGACGGCGCCGGCATCGTGGAGGGCGACCTGATCGCCACTAATGGCGTTTTGCACATTTTGGATCAGGTGATTTTCCCGCGCACAACTGAAAACACACCCTAGACGCCCTCATGGAGACGCAGAAACACGCCCCCAATTCGGGTAATTCATGTCGTCAAAAATTCCTCTAAGCTTTACACGGCGGCAGTTTCTCCGTCTGGCAGGCATGGCCAGCGCCGGCTGCCTGCTGCAACCAGCAACCAGGTTGGCGCCGTTTGCCGCTCAGACCCGCCCTGCCAATATCATTCTGGTAGTCGTGGATGCCGTCCGCGCCGACCACCTGACCAGTTATGGCTGCACCCGACCGACCAGTACACAGCTTGACCAATGGGTAACGAGCCAGGGAGCGCGCTTTGCTCAGGCCGCCGCCGTGGCCCCGTGGACGTTCATGTCCAATGCCGCGCTGTGGACAGGGCGCATACCCGCCCGTATGGGCATTAGTTGGAGCACCCTGCTGCCCACCCACGTCCCCACGCTGCCCCAATATCTGCAGACAGCAGGTTATTTCACGGCAGGCTTTGTCACGGCTCGTTTTGTGCGCGGCAGTTATGGCTTTGCCCGTGGCTTTGATCATTACGATGACAGCGTGGCCCTGGCTACCAGCACGGAAACGCCAGCCGTGGACAGCCTGCTCAATGACAAAGCGTTGACCTGGCTGGCAAGTTGGTCTGGCGCGCAGCCTTTGTTTTTGCTGCTTTACTACTTCGATCCCCACACCTGGTACGCGCCGCTGCCGCCTTATGACACGCTTTATGATCCAGAATACGCTGGTCCCTTGACGCCAGAGGTGTATCGCGATGCTCAGGATGTGGTTGCCGGCAACCTCATCCCCACTCCACGCGACATCGAACACCTGTTAGCTCTGTACGACGGTGAGATCACCCAGTGGGATGCCCGCTTTGGCGAAATGATGGCGTTTCTACATGAACGGGGTCTGCTGGAAAACAGCCTGGTGGCGGTCACGTCGGATCATGGCGACATGTTCGGCGAGCATGGCAAATGGAACCATACCAATTCGCTGTATCAGGAACTGCTGCACGTGCCGCTGCTG
>CAZDSN010000188.1:0-7318 GCA_964507675.1 uncultured Ardenticatenaceae bacterium
TACCAGCACCACCGTTTGCACTGGGCGCACGACGATATCATGACCGTTCTTTTGCAAACTGAGGTTGCGAGCTACGGCCTTATAATGGTGATGCACGCGGAAGAAGGCAAAGACGAGAATGGGGATGAGCACAATGACAAACCAGGCGCCAGAGGTGAACTTGGTAATGGCGAAGATGAGCATGACGATGCCTGTACACACCGCGCCAAAGCTGCTGATGACTGCCTTCAACCGCCAGCGAGGGTCATATTCCAACACCGTTTCCAACCCTTGAATTTTCTCGCCAGGCTGCAACCGCCCGATTTTGCGCAGCCGCACCACCATGCCCGATTGGGAGATGGTGAAGCTGAGAAACACGCCAATAGCATATAAGGGGATAAGCGCCGTGGTGCGCGCATTCATGACTACGATCAGCAGCGAGGCTAACATCGCCAGGGTGACGATGCCCCAGTTAAAGACCAGTCGCCCGCCGCGATAGGTGAGCTGCCGCGGCAGGAATCCATCGCCGGCATGAAGCGCTGCCAGACGGGGGAAATCGGCGTAACTGGTGTTGGCGGCCATCAGCAGGATAAGGGCCGTGCCGGCTACGATCGCCAGGTAGAGCAGGCTGCCGCTGCCAAAAACCACCCGACCAAGCTGGGAGATGATGGTTTCCGATTCACTGGGGACTGCCTGAATCTGGTGGGCCAGAAAGGTGATGCTGAGGAAGAGGGTGATGAGAATGCCGCTCATCCATTGCAGTGTAATGGCCGCATTGTGGCTGCGCGGTTCTTTGAAGGCCGTGATTCCATTGGAAATGGCCTCAATGCCGGTCAACGCGGCTGAACCGCTGGAAAATGCGCGCAGGATCAGAAACAGCGTCAACGCCTGTACTGCACCCGTTTCTACCATTTCCACGCCAGCGACCACGCCCAATGTACCCGTAAAGTAGCGGTAGATGCCTACAGCCAGCGTCAGCAGCATGGCCGTCAGGAAGAAGTAGGTGGGAATGGCAAATATCGTGCCACTTTCTTTGACGCCGCGCAGATTGACAATTGTCATGATCAGGATCACCAGCAGGGCCATTTCCACGCGGAAGGGGAGCAACACAGGGAAAGCAGAGGCAATCTGGGCCACCCCTGAAGAGATGCTGACGGCTACGGTGAGGATGTAATCGGTGAGCAGGGCTGCGCCGGCAATCTGGGCGGCCACTTCACCCAGATTGTCGCGGGCGACAATGTAAGCGCCGCCGCCGTTGGGATAGGCGTAGATAGTCTGGCGGTAGGAGATAGTGACAATGATCAGCAAAACGGCGATAGCGATGGAGAGGGGAATGGAGATGCCAAAGATGGCGCTGCTGCTGCCCGCCAGGGCCAGGATGAAGAGGATTTCTTCAGTCGCATAGGCGGTGGAGGACAGGGCATCGGAGGCAAAAACAGCCAGACCTACAATGCGGTTGACACTTTGGTGGGCCAGATCGCGGGTGGCAATAGGCCGGCCAAATAACAAACGCGCCAGGGAAAGGCGGGCGGGTTTGGGGGAGGTAGAGGTGCTGTCCATAAGTGAAAACTGTCTCCAGACTATGAGCCAGACTTCGATTGTTCGCTCAATCGGCGGTATCTGGCAGGGTAATAGAAGGTGTCCAGGTGAGGGAGGGAGGAAGGTTATCCAGCGTGATAAGCTCCTGCTGCTGCCGCGCCAGTTGGCGGCGCAAACTCTGGCAGCGCCAGTTACGCCAGTAAGGGATGGGAGAAGGAGGAATGTAGAGAAGGACAGCCGTTGCTGACGTCTGTTCGGCGGCGTCTACAACGGCATGCCAATAATTGGCATACTGGCACAACTGTATATCCAGGGCCACGCCATACTCCTCGGCGGCGGCGGCCAATTCTTGCAAAGCCTGTTCATCCGCGGGGGTAATGCTGAGAGAACCGGCCGGCGTCCCTAAGAGCAAGGGATGCCGCACCGGCGTCATTTTCAGCAGCAGCAGTTCTGTCTGGCTGCGACGAGACATGGCGCAGGCCAGGTGGAGAGCGGCCAGCGTCCACGCTTTATCGCCCATGACAATCATTAATCGAGATTCACGCATGGTAAGCTCCTTCTATTGAAGGCGTGACAGGCATCACAGGCTTGAGAGCCTATGTCCTTAATAGCTTACAATGGTTGGCGTAAAAACCGTGTCAGGGGAAACCCGCGCCGGGGTCAAGTTTTCGTCAAGAAAGGGGGGAGAGCGTCAAGTTTTCATCAAGATGGTCAATATCCACGAAGCGGTAGCCAACGCCCGGCTCATTCAAAATATAACGCACGTTGGCGGCGGGGTCTTCTTGTAGTTTTTTGCGGATCTGGTTGATATAGATGCGCACGTAGTGGGTCATGCCGGCATACTCCGCCCCCCAAACCTGCGCCAGAATAGCCTGGTGGGTCATGATTTTACCGGGGTGGGTAGCCAGCAGGCGCAAAATGTCATATTCAATGGGCGTAAAATGAACTTCTGCACCGCAGATGGTCACCACGCGGTTTGCCAGGTCCAACTTCAAGTCGCCCACAGTGATGACGGCGTCTGGCGTTGTGACTGGCGCTATAGCTATGCGGCGCAAGACAGCCTGGATGCGCGCCCGCAGTTCTTCCATGCTGAACGGCTTGGTCAGGTAATCGTCGGCGCCAGCGTCCAGAGCCTGTACTTTGGATCGCTCATCGCCACGCACCGACAGCATAATGATGGGCACCTGGCTGTGCTGGCGCAGATGATGGCATAGTTCCAGCCCATCCGGCGGACTGCCCAGGGCAATATCCAGAATAACCAGATCGGGATGGTGTTGGGTCATAGCCAGCAATGCCGCCGCGCCGTCTGCGGCCGAGACGACCTCATACCCATAACCGGTCAGGCCCGTTTGCAGCAGCCGGCGAATTTGCGGCTCGTCATCCACGATTAATATCAGCATCTATTTCATCTGTCATCGGCGAACGAGGCAGGGCAATGACAAAGGTGGCACCGCCGCCAGGTGTATCTTCTACCCAGATGCGGCCGTGATGCGCCTCTACAATCCCTTTGCTAATGGCTAAACCCAGTCCCACATGCCCGTCCCCCCCCCGGTTAAAGGGTTCCATGATACTTTTCTTTTCGGTTGGTGGAATGGTAGGACCATGATTGATGATTACCAGCCGCACTTCTTGCTCATCAAAAACGCCCCGAATCTCTGCCTGGCTGTCTGCCGGCTCGTACCGCAGTACATTATCGGCAATGTTGCCCAATGCCTGCAGCATCAGGCCATAGTCACAGCGCACCAGCGGCATATCATCGGGGAAATTGAGGCGGATGCGGGGGGATTGGTGTCGCTGCCAGGCCAGCGCCGCCACGTCGCCAGCAATTTCCGAAACAGAGGTCCAATCTTCATGTAGCGCCAGCGCCCCCGCCTGTAAGCGGGACATATCCAGCAAATTCCCTACCAGCCGGTTCAGGTTGTCGGCCTCTTGCTCAATCACGCGCGTCATTTCCTGCTTTTCGGCCAGAGAAAGCTGCTCAGGCAGCGCGCGTAAGTTGCTGGCGGCGGTTTTGATAATAGTAATAGGCGTGCGTAAATCGTGCGACACAGCGTGCAGCAGCGTTGTCTTTAATTTATCCGCTTCTTCAATAGCCCGGCTGCGCTGCACATCCTCGGCCAGATCAATCCGTTGCAAGGCCATAGCCGCCTGCACCACGCAGGCCATGAGAAACCGCTGTTGCGATTCCCCAGGCGCAGCCTCAAAGCCAACCCGCAGCGTGCCATATACCTGTTCATTGATGCTGATGAGCAGATAAACAGTGGTTTGGTTGGCATCAGGCGGCGCTGTTTCGCGGGTAGTTAAAACCGTGCATTCAATGACGGGCAGGTTCTCGCAAACCACTGCCTGTAACGTCTGGTAAATGTCTTCGCGGTTGTGCAAACGATTAAAGGCGCTGCTGAGTTCGTATAAGATGCGCTGCTCCCTGGCGCGGCGCCTGGCAATTTCTGCTTGCTGCCGGGCAAATGACGTTAGCTGACCCGTAATGAGCGCGACCAAAAGGAAGATGAACAGGTCCAGTAGTTCGCGCGGGTCTTGTACGGCTAACGTGTAGTACGGCTTGATCAAGAAGAAATTGAAGCAGAAAAAACTGACAAGCGCCGCTGCCAGGGATGGCGCTGTCCCCAACCAGACGGCCATGATCAATGTCAGTAACAGGTAAATGAGGGAGAAGTTAGCCAGCGTCAGGACATCGCGGATCGCCCATAATGGAACAGTCACCAGGATAACCAGACCAATGGCTATCGCGGCGCGCATGAAAGAACGAAAAGTGTGGCGATACACGACGTACTCCGCGCAGTTTTACCCTTTCTGGCGGCGCTGCCATTCCAGTCCCAGCCCGGCAGCAATGAGCAGCATTCCCCCCAGCACAGCGCCCAACAGCGCCGGGGCAATGGGGGCGCCAGCTTCTGGCAGCAAAGTGGTTGAACCCCCGCCGCCGCCTGTGCCGGCCTGGGCCACACAAAAGTCAACACCCAGGGCGATTTTCTTGCCGTCTTCGTTGACCAAAGTCACATCAATTGTCTTGGCTGAAGAGACAACCCAGCCCGCCGGCGGTTCGGCGCTGACCTGCCAGGTAGCGTAGCTGACGGCTACCAGCCCATAGGTACCGTTGCTGCCTGTTTGCAGATAAATGGGAGCGTTACCGCCGCTGCTGAAGCGGATAGGCACGCCGGCCATAACCGGGTCGCCGCCGCCGCATTTGCCGTCGGAATTGGCGTCCTGGTAGACCGTGCCGCGAATGGAACCATTCCCCGGTGTACCGGTTGTCTCCGCAGGGCTGTTGTTGGGGATGCTGGTAGGAGTGGGGC
Organism: uncultured Ardenticatenaceae bacterium; assembly: GCA_964507675.1. Lineage (GTDB taxonomy): Bacteria > Chloroflexota > Anaerolineae > Promineifilales > Promineifilaceae > JAGVTM01. The sequence continues at coordinate 4,830 of CAZDSN010000188.1, forward strand.
GGGGTTCCTGGGCCAGGGCTGTGCCGGCAAAAACACCCCACATCAACAACGATAATATGCCTGCTAAATAACGTTTAACCTTCATCATTACCTCCCGTTAATAATGTAGGACAAACTGTCAGTTTGTCCGCAAAATGAACCTTTTGCGCGCCAATTCTTGTTAGGAGTCGGGCGGCAGCGGCGCGGGCCGGGCGACGACTACCAGCCGGTGCGAATTGCCCGTATACGGCCAGCAGGTGATCAACGTTAGCCGTTCACCGGCGGTTGGTTCAATCCAACGCGCATTTCCCAGCCGCACGGCGTCGGGTTCCCCGCTCTCCCGCAGCCGTTCCACCTGGCTTACCTGGTAACGGTAAGCGACATCGCCGGCATAGGCCACAACCTCGTCCCCCGCTTCCAGGTTTGCCAGATCACGAAAGACCTCGCCATAAATATTGTGGTGCCCGTTCAAAACCACATTGCCGCCATGTCCCAGCCGGGCGCTGGTGTCGTGCCAGCCAACCACGGGCGCGTTGGGCACGGCCCACTGGTAGTAGGATTGGCCGTTATTTTTCACTATCTCCAGGCCAATCGCCGTGACGGCGGCCTCCAGATTGAGGCGCGGGATAACCAGGCGCGTGGGCTGATCGGGCAAGGGGGGACGCACTATCAGGCGTGGGGCCAGATTGGCGGCGGCCAGGGAAGGCAGTTCTGCCGGCAGCGGCGATGCCGGCAAAAACACTCCTGTGCGCCAGCTTTCCGCTTGCAGCGCCGTTGTAGCCAGAGGCAGCGGCGTGGGCAGAGTAACCGGGGTGATGTAAGCGGGCATGATCGCCAGCGCCAACCGTTCTGGCAGGGCCATGGGGGCGACCGCCCACAGCAGCACGGCGGTTAGCACAATCACCAGCCCCACCAGAATGAGGGCCAACCCCAGAGGCAGGCGGGGAGTATGGGCGGGTTTAGACTCAGGGCGCGACATGCCCATAGTATAGACGATCCCTCATATTATGGAAAGTCGCCTGATATTCCTATCATCAGGGAACAAAGACGCCAGAAATGCCCCGATTCCTTGCTTTTCTTCGCGCCCTTTGCGTCTTGGCGGCGAAATTCCGTTACTCTGACCACCCGTTTTCGGCTGCTGTGTCCCAGGCAGCGCGCAGCAATGCCGGCAAAACCTCCCCCGCCCGCCCCGGCAAATAAACCGAAACATAAGCCGTCAACGGCGTTTCATTCGGATTGATTTCCACCACCAGCGCCCCCTGCTGCCGCGCTTCCAGCGGCAGCGACGCCGCCGGCTGCACCAGCGCCGACGTGCCTACCGACAAAAAAACGTCGCAGCTTCTGGCAGCGGCAACCGCCTGCTGCAGCGCTTCCGGAGGCAGCGACTCGCCAAACCAGACCACATCTGGGCGCAGCCGGCTGCCGCATTCCGGGCAGCGGGGCGGAACTTCGCCCGTCTCCGTCCAGGCCGAGACGGCGTGCCGCCGGTCAAAGCAAATGAAGCGCGTCAGGTTTCCGTGCAGCTCAATTACAGACGGGCTACCTGCCCGCTGGTGCAAACTGTCTATATTCTGGGTGATCAGGGTTAGCTGCGGCGCCAGCCGGGCCAGCGCCGCCAGGGCCAGATGGCCGGGGTTTGGCTCCGCCTGCGCCACCAACTGCCGCCGCCAGGCGTACCACTCCCACACCAGGCGCGGCTGGCGGCGGAAAGCCTGCGGCGTAGCCAGTTCCTGAGGATCATATTTTGCCCACAGGCCGGTTTGGGCTTCCCGAAAAGTGGGGATGCCCGATTCTGCGGAAATACCCGCGCCGGTCAACACGGCCACATGCCGCGCTGTGCGCAGGGCTGTCAAAAGAAACTCTGGGAACGTCATCCTATCACCTGGTTGAAAAGGTATTCAAGCTGGTCTATACTGGCAAACAAAACAGCATCTTGTTTTTTGGCGGTTCTCTCCCTCACTTTGCCAACTATACCATACCAGCAGGCAGCCCTCCACCCATCAGGAAGGATTTCATGCACCCTAACCCGTTAGACCAGATTGTGCGAACCATACACGACTTCATCCAGCAGGAGATCATGCCGCTGGAGCCAGCCTTTCTCAACGGCTCTTTCGCCGATTTGCTGCCCACCCTCCAGGAAAAGCGGCGCAAAGTAAAATCAATGGGCTTGTGGGCGCCGCAACTGCCGGCAGCTTATGGCGGCCTGGGTTTGACATTGCCGGCGTTTGCCCGCGTCAGCGAAGAATTGGGGCGCACGCCGCTGGGACATTACCTGTTCAATTGCCAGGCGCCTGATTCGGGCAACATGGAGGTGCTACTTGAACACGGCACCCCTGAGCAGCAGGCGCGCTATTTACAGCCGCTGGCGGCGGGCGACATTCGCAGTTGTTTCTCCATGACCGAACCGGACGTGCCCGGCTCTAATCCTACCTGGCTGCAAACGACGGCGGTCAAGGACGGCGACGATTATGTCATCAATGGGCGCAAATGGTTTACTACTGCTGGCGAAG
>CAZDSN010000189.1:0-7296 GCA_964507675.1 uncultured Ardenticatenaceae bacterium
AACCAACAACCCTGCGGTTAACAGCCGCATGCTCTGCCATTGAGCTACTGAGGAATATACTGTTGCTGCACGCTGCACGGGCGAAATGGCGCTTCATGCAGCGTCGAGAATTATATCAAAGCCATACCCCCTGTCAAGACACGATCAACTCTACCAATCTGAGGCAGGGAAGCGCCTTGTTGGGGAGCGAGCAGCCCGCGTATCTTGTCGAAAATGAGACAGGGAGTCGCCCATGGTTTCCCAGACTGGAGCAGTCTCGGAGACTGCTCCAGTCTAACTCAGTCTAACTTTGCATTGCAGACCTTTTTGCGCTAAAACCGTTTCATGTCTCTGGATGTGCGGCAGCTTCTGTCTGCTTATGCGCGCGGCATCTTCCCCATGGATCATGGGGGGAAAGTGTATTGGTATGATCCCGATCCGCGGGCGATCATCCCATTGGACGCTTTTCACATACCGCGCTCGTTACAGCGGACACTGCGAAAAGAGTTGTTTGAAGTAAGACGCGACACAGCTTTCACGGCGGTGATGGCGGCTTGCGCTCGCCCGGCGCCGGGACGCGAACAGACCTGGATCAGTGAGGCGTTCATAACCGCCTATAGCGAACTGCACCGGCTGGGATACGCTCATAGCGTGGAAACGTGGCAGGATGGACGGCTGGTAGGCGGGATATATGGCGTGGCGATACGGGGGCTGTTTGCCGGGGAAAGCATGTTCAGCCAGGAGCGCGATGCCAGCAAAGTAGCGCTGGTACATCTGGTGCAGCATTTGCGGCTGCGCGGGTTCGTGCTGCTAGACACGCAGTTTATGACGGAGCATTTGCGCCGCTTTGGCGCAGTGGAGATTTCGCGCCAGGAGTACCAGCGGCAATTGGCCGCAGCTTTACGCGCGCCGGTTTCTTTTTAGCAGCCTGATGCGTATCTTTCCAAAGCATAGGGGAATGGGTTCGCTCGAAATTAACTTTAGCGTTTAGAACCAGGTAGTTGGGAAGCGCCTGGCATCTGGGAGAAAATGGTTATGCGTGTAAATGTACCGGCCAAAGGCATACCGCGCCGTGGCAACTGGTTCACCAGGCAAATGGGGTATGGTATTCTGCGCCTGATGGGGTGGCGGCTGGCGGGTGAGGTGCCCGATCTACCTAAAGTGGTGGCGATTGTTGCGCCCCACACTTCTAACTGGGATTGGATTTTGGGCATGGGTGGTATGTTTGCCTTAGGGGTGCGTATCGCCTGGTTAGGCAAGGATTCTCTGTTTCAGGGCTTTTTGAACCGTCCCATGCGTTGGCTGGGGGGCGTACCCGTAGATCGCAGCGCTGCGCAAGGAACGGTGGCTCAGATCATTGATGAATTCCGGCAGCGCCAGCAGTTCGTGTTAGTTGTCTCGCCTGAGGGGACACGGAAAAAGGTTAGCCGTTGGAAAACAGGCTTTTATCACATTGCCTGCGGGGCTGACGCCCCTATTTGCCCCATCTCTGTGGACTATGGACAGAAATTGATCACCCTGCACCCCTTGTTTTATCCCAGCGGGGATGTCGTCAGCGAAATCAATCAACTGCAGGAAATGTTTCGCCATGTTCCAGGGAAATTCCCGCACCAATCTTGAGAAGTTTTTATGAACCAGACTCGCCGCGCTGAATAAAATTCCACAGTGGAATCTTCTCATTGCCAGCGTTTCACGTTGGCTGCGCTTGCTGAAGCCAACGGCCATATTCTTTTACTGGAGGCAAGGTGTTACCAACAGCAATCGTCGTCCACGGGGGGGCTGGGGCATGGAAATTAGATTCAACACGGTTGGCAGAAGGGATGAGGGCTTGTAAGGCCGCAGCTAGCCGGGGGCAGGAAATTCTACAGGCCGGGGGGACGGCGTTGGATGCGGTGGAAGCGGCCGTGTGCATTTTGGAGGACTGTCCGGCGCTGGATGCCGGCATTGGCAGCTACCTCAACGCCAACGGGGAGATCGAAATGGACGCCCTGATTATGGATGGGCGCACCCTTGACCTGGGCGCTGTGGCTGCTGTGCAGCGGCTGCGCCACCCCATCAGCCTGGCCCGTCTGGTGATGACCAAAACAGAGCACGCCGTGTTGGTGGGTGCTGGCGCCGAAGCCCTTGCCGACCGCATCGGTTTTCCACGCTGCACTCACGAAGAACTGCTGGTCAGCGAAGAGTTAGCCCACTTTTATGAACTGCGCCAGGACCCCGATTATGAAACAGCCTCCATTTTCGTGGAACCGGGGGCCATGGGAGATACCGTAGGTGCGGTAGCGCTGGACAGCAGCGGGAATCTGGCCTGCGCCACTTCTACCGGCGGCACACGCAAAAAGCTGCCCGGACGGGTCGGCGACAGCCCATTGGTTGGCGCCGGCGGCTACGCCGACAATCAGTCCGCCGCAGTCAGCGCCACTGGTCACGGTGAAGCGATCATGAAAGTGTTGTTGAGCAAACAAGTGTGTGACTTTGTGGCGACGGGACTGCCAGTCCGCCAGGCGTGTCTGGCGGCGTTGGACGTGCTGGAAAAGCGGGTCAATGGGCGCGGCGGCCTGGTGGCAATTGATTTTCAGGGACAAATTGGCATAGCCTTCAATACCGACGCCATGCCGTACGCTTACGCTGCCGGCGCAGCCGCCGTGATTGGCGGGCGGTAAAGGCAGCATTTTAGAAACCCGACTTTTGGCATTTTCAGAATTTCGCCATCAATCGCCCCAGGCTTACCATAAAGTGGCAACTTTCTTTCTGGTAGGAATGCCTATTTATGCTCTGCCAGGTATGAAACCTTAACCACCATGCAGGGCAAAGGTTAGCAAATCATCCAGTTTGCACGTTGCCAGGGCAATGACATGATCCCCGCCCCCATAAAAGACATAGACCACGTCATCTACGACCGGGTTGGCATTGGAAAAGACGACGTTGGGCACATCCCCTCGCAGCTCCCACAACTCTTCAGGCCAGAAAATGGCGCGGCGCGGTCGCGCTATTACCTTCGTTGGATCATCCAAATCTATCAGGCAAACGCCAAACTTGTAGATGTGGTCGGCGTTGTAACCATGATTAAGCAATAGCCAGCCTTCGCTCGTGGCAATGGGCACACCATTACTACCCACACTCTTGTTATCCCAGGCGCCCGGTTCATCCTGGCGCGGACCGTAGATCAAAGCCATATCCTCTTCGCGCCAGGTATGTAGATCATCCGAGTAAGCGATCCAGACATCAGGCCAGCGGCGATGCAGAGCAGCATAGCGGCCGCCAATCCGGCGCGGAAACAGCACATGATCTTTGTTATCTTCTCCCCACACGATAGGACCGAGCCGTTCCCAGGTAATAAGGTTGTCGCTCACGGCAATCATAGGCAGGATGCCGCCCCCGGCGTGGGTTGGCTTCGGTCCGCTAAATTCCCGGCCGTAAGCCGTATAGCACATGTAGAAGCGGTCATCCAGGTACGTCACCCGCGGGTCTTCAAGGCCGCGTGAATCCGTGCCGTCTATCGGACTCAGCACAGGCTGGCGCAAACGATTCCACTGCACGCCGTCGGCGCTCACAGCGTAACCAATACGGCTGACCCAATCCAGTCCTTGAGCCCGGTAGTGCATGTGAAACAGGCCATTATGATAAATAACCGCAGGGTTAAAGACGTTGGTGCATTCCCAGCGGGAAGTTGGGTCAGGGAGCAAGAGTGGGTTGGCAGGATGGCGTTGTAGTTTCATGCTGTTCAACCTCCCGGAGGTTGTGGAATCTCCAAGAAGCTTGTTTTTTCTTCCTGGAGCCGGTTTAAGACGGCATGGTTGGCAATGAGGGCTATGAGGAGTTCACCCACGGCTACGATGATAAAGAAGAATAGTGTTCCCAGCACAAGTACAAAAACCAGAAGCAACGCTAATGCCAGGCTGAAACCAAGATTCCGTCCCAACATCACCGCTCCATTACGGAAAGCCAGTTTTACCTGAGGTTGCTTCTGTTCAAAGAGGAAAGGCAAGGTGTAAAGTTGGATAAAGAGCCAGGTCAGGAGCACAGTCGCGTAGAACCCTTGCATCCAGGGAATCAGACTCTTCTGCGCCAGTCGCCCCGTTAGAATCACATCTCCTACCAGGAAAAAGAGGACAAAGAGATTGATGGCTCCCCAATGCCAGGCAACCCCAAAATAGCGACGCAAAGCCGTCAGGAAATCACGTACATCCGTTGGTTCCCCATGCGCTAACCGGTTCGCCACATAAAACAGGGCCAGCGTGGCCGGCGGCCCGGTCACAACCAGTCCATTCAACAACAGCCAGAGGAAATTCACGACCAATGTGGTGAAAATATCCTCTCCAGCATGCCGCGACGCGACTCGGACCACCTGCCAGGCTTCCTTCATCTGTGAGTAACCAATCACTGTTAACTGGTAACTATCCCTTAACCCCTGAGTAAGCTGCCCCTTCAATGTAATACTTGCTGAAGATAAAGAACAACACCAGGATCGGGATGGCGTTAAACATCGCGCCGACTACGATCAGACTGTATTCCGACTTGTATTGTTGGCGAAAGGTTGCCAGGGCTACATTCAGCACCCACATTCGCGGCGCATCCAGATACAACAACGGTGTCAAGAAATTGTTCCACATACCCTGGAACTGCAAAATAAAAACCGTCAACAAAGCCGGACGGGCTAGCGGTAGCAGCACATCCTTGTAAATCTGAAAACGGCTGGCCCCATCAATGGTAGCCGCTTCTTCCAGTTCGCGAGGCACAGCTTTGAAGAACTGGGTCAACATAAAAATCCCCCCGGCACTGACCAATCCCGGCAGAATGAGCGACCAATAGGTGTTGAGAAGACCCAGTTTAGCCATAAGAACGAAAGCCGGGATCACCGTCACCGCCCCTGGGATCATCATTGTCCCCAGCATAAAGTTGAACACACTGTCCTTACCAGCAAATCTAAGCCGGGCAAAGGCATAGGCGGCCATGGAACAGAAAATGACCTGGCACATAGCAATAATAACTGAGAGAAAAGCGGTGTTAAACAACCATCTGAGAAACGTTGCCCCTTCGCCAAAATCTGTGTTCCACACTTTGATCCAGTTTTCCACCCGCCACTCATTGGGCAGGAGTTTGGGAGGAAAAGCGATGATCTCAGCTCCCGTTTTGAAACTGCCCAGAGCCGCCAGGATAAATGGGGTAAAGAGCACCATGCCGATAATGATCAAAAGAAGATAGCGCAAGACCAGTTTGACATAGTAGCTGAGTGATTTACCGGTCGTGCTTATCTGAATGGGAGTCGCAGTTTTAGCTGTCATAGCCATCACACACCTCTACCGGAGAGACAGGGATGCAAACTCCTGTCCGAGAAGCAAAGTCCACTGGAAGCCGGCTTGAGTTAAGCCGAAATCCCAAGGCGGACTGGGAAATGTTCCTCTACCTGACTTAATACAATTCCGTCCCCCGCTCCAGGTAACGGCGCTGAATGAAAGTAAGGGCAAAGATGATCACCCCCAAGATAAAAGCCAGCGCCGCGCCATAGCCCATTTGAATGGGGCCCAGTTTGCCCAGAGCACGAGTAAATACCTCATACACCGGTGTATTGGTGGTACCCAGCGGTCCCCCAGCCGTAGCTAGAAAAATCTGATCAAACACCTGAAGCGTGCCAATCGTGCCCAAGACGAGCACCAGAACGATGATAGGCCGGAGCAGAGGCAGGGTGATACGCCAGAACTGTTGCCGGCCATTAGCCCCGTCAATGGATGCCGCTTCATAGATCGTCGGATTAATGTCTTGTAACGCAGCCAGGAACATAAGCATGAATGTAGGTGCTGTTGTGAAGATGTTTTGCACCATCAGAGCCATCCAGGCAATACTGGGGCCGCGCAAATACCAGAGGTCTGGCCCAATGGTTATGCCAAACTGAGCCGCAATGAGCTGGATTAAGCCTCGCGGATCACCTAACCAATCTATAGCCGTCCACTCAATACCCAGGACTCCTAACGCGTTTTCCAGGAAATAGTTGAGGTAGCCTGTTTTGAGGTAAAGCCAGATAAAGATCAAGGTGATGACAACAGAAGAGGTCACGCTGGGTGCATAAAAGATAGTGCGGAAGAATTGCTTAAAACGCATGGGGGCGTTCAGCAAGACCGCGAGAAGAATGGCAATGGCTGTCTGGGTAGGCGTGACAATAATGGCAAACCAGAAAACGTTATGGAATGCCTGGAGAAAGGTTTCTTGCTGAAAGGCGCGCGTGTAGTTGTCTAGCCCTTGCCATTCCGGTTCGGTGAAGATGCTATAATCGGTGAAGGAGATATAGAAAGCAAACAGGAGCACTCCCAGGGTAAAGGTCAGGGTGACCAGAAGATACGGGGCCAGGAAACTGTAACCAGCAATCAACTCTCGTCTCTGAGTTGGTTTGTCCCACACTTTGCGGACGGTGCGAACAGCATAAACCCCTACTACGGCCGCGATCACTCCCACCCCGGCCATAAACGGCAGTCCTGTCTTAACTACCTCTTCCAGATACAAACTAAAATCATTGGCAATGCGCGGATTGGTGCGAATGGGCGCATTCATCAGGGCAATGGCCAGCAGCACCAGTACAATCAAGACAAAAGCACTCACCGCTGCCACATTTTTCCCCACTGACCAGCCTTGTCTGGTGGGCATACCAAACCTCCTTGCTACATGTCCAGTAACCGGCTTATCGCATTGACTGATTAAGTTGTCCAGGTATCATCAAAAGCCAGATGATTATGCAAGGTTGTCATTCTGAACGGAGTCTTCTGAGCAAAGAATCTCTAGTTCTTCCCCACGCATCTACTCCGTTCAGAATGACGAATCCTATCACCTCAAACCTGGCTTCATGGCATTAGCTGGTTACTGACTCCCAGCCTCATCCAATGCAGCTTGCGCTTCCTCTTGCGCCTGGGCAAAAGCGGCGTCTACATCCTGGTCTCCCAGGAAAAGACGCTCCAACGCCTTGCTCACGGCATCGTTCACCCGTCCGGTATTTGGCCCCCAGTACGCTACACGAGTGTCTTCCAGCAAACCAGCCGAGGCAATGGCTTTGTCGTTTTCATCCTGCACCAGGTCAACCTGGTCGGGATGGGTACTGTAGGCAAAACCGGTAGAGACGATTTCCGCTTGATTCTCCCTGCCGGTAACGAAGATGGTGAACGCGGCGGCGGCGGCCGGATATTCTGTAAAGGCATTCACGCCAATGGCATTAGTGAAGATAACATCGGCACGGGTAACCGGACCTTGGGGGAGAAGGACAGCCTTCCATTCCACATCGGCGTAATCATTACGCATGAAGTTGACCATCCAGCCTCCTTCCAATGTCAGTCC
>CAZDSN010000190.1:0-7293 GCA_964507675.1 uncultured Ardenticatenaceae bacterium
GGTACGCCCCGGCGACCGCGTCATGGTGGTGCTGCCTAATATGCCGCAAATGGTTGTTGCTTACTATGCGACATTAAAGATCGGCGGCGTGGTCGTGCTGCCCAATCCCGACGCCAACGCGGAACGGATTGTCAAGCTGGTGGGCGAAACAGGGGCCAAAATCTTTATCACCCTGAATAGCTTTAGCCGCATGGCACAGGCAGTACAGGCGCACAGCGAGGCGGCTGGCGGCAGTGCGCCGCACATCATCTTTGCCGACATCCGGCAGGTGGTCACCGGTTTTGTCTATCGCCGGCTCATGGATCGCTGGGGCATTAGCGAGAGCCAGGAACAGGACGACGAACTGGCGCAAACGTTGGGGCAGCGTATGTCCATCCTGATGCGCGATGCGCCCATCACACCGCCAGACGTAACTGTCAGAAGCAGCGATATGGCTACCATTATCTTCACCAGCGGCACAGTAGATGAGCCTAAGGGCGTGTGCCTGTCTCACGCCAATCTGGTGTCCAATACCCTGCAAACGCGCCATTGGGTTCCCGAACTACAGTATGGCAGGGAGACCTGCCTGTCCGTTATTCCGCTGCTGCATAGTTATGGCCTGACCAATGCCATGAACCTGCCTATTGCCCTGGGGGCCACCATCGTGCTGCTGCCCGTCTTTGAGTTGGAGCAGGTGCTGGAACACATCAAAAACAATAAGCCCACCATCTTCCCCGGCGTACCCTCCATGTACACGGCTCTCAATCAGGCCCCCAACGTGCGCGAATATGGCCTTTCTTCCATCCGGGCATGCGTTAGCGGGGCGGCGCCGCTGCCCATTGAGGTGCAGGAAGCCTTCGAGAAACTGACGCGGGGGCGGTTGGTGGAAGGGTACGGTTTAACGGAAGCCGCGCCCGTTACCCACGCCAACCCGCTCTATGGCCTGCGCAAAGCCGGCTCGATTGGCGTGCCGCTGCCGAACACTGACGCCAAGATTGTGGATTTGATTACGGGCGTGGACTTGCCGCCCGGACAGATTGGCGAACTGGTGGTCAAGGGACCCCAGGTGATGATGGGGTATTGGGATGCAGCCACACAGACGCCGCTGCCGCCCGACCATCCGCAATCAGGGTTGAAAGGTGGCTGGCTGGACACAGGAGACGTAGCTGTACAAGATGTTGATGGCTACTTCCAGATTATCAGCCGCAAGAAAGACACCATCGTCTTTGGCGATTACAGCGTCTATCCACGCGACGTGGAAGAAGTGTTGTATGAAAACAACAAAGTGATGGAAGTAGCCGTGGTCGGCATTGGCACGGCTGATGGGGGCCAGAAAGTGAAAGCGTTTGTGGTGCCGCGCCCCGGCAGCGACCTGACGAAGGCAGAGCTTCTGGACTTGTGCCAGCGGCGGCTGGAACCTTACGCTGTGCCCTGGGAAATAGAGTTTCGACAGGAGCTGCCTAAGTCGTTCATTGGCAAAGTGCTGCGGCGCATGTTGGTGCAGGAAACATGATGCCTGTCGTCTCTCCCGCGCCGGCCAATGGGCCACCAGCTAACGGGCCGCCGCCGCCGGCCAATGGGCCGCCGGCCAATGGGCCGCCACCTCTTTACCACATAGGCAGCTCGGTCACCTATCGCCTGGTGCAGCCACTGCTCATTGCTGCCCTGGTAACGGCTTTTCTAACCGGCATTACCACTATCATCCGCCAGAGCGATCCCACCGGACGATGGTCTCCGTTGGGCTGGTTTATCTTTCTGGTAGCTCTGCAATCCGCGCTGACAACGCTCTGGCTGTACCATCCTGACCGGCGGCAGGTGGGGCGCGTCCCTTACCGCATTGCCGAAATCCTCGTCCTCATCCTGGCGGCGCGGCTGTTGACCTGGTTTGTAGTAGGCAACCCACCCGATCTGGCTCAATGGCGCAATTATTTATTACATCCCCTGATCTTGTTGGATGGGGTTTTCCTGACGTATGCTGTGCTGGCCTTCCTGGCCTGGGAACGCAGCCTCAGTCTCAGCCTGATTTTCAGTCGTCTGGCGCTGGGCATTGATGAAGCCAGCTATTACCAACAGCCGGCAGCCGTGCGCAGCCAGGACAACTTCAACCCGTTCAATGTGGATCGCCAGGAACTGGTCAACCGTTTCCTGCAAAGCTGGCTGGCCATGGGCGTGCTGCTGGTTATTTGCGCCGCCCTGACGACGTTTGAGATGCGCGAACTGGCGCGCACCTTCCGTAATCTGACCCGCCTGGGGCTGACGCCAGAGATACTGCTGGCGTTAACCAGCTACTTTCTCATCGGGTTCTGGCTGCTGAGCCAGGCGCGCCTGTCTGCCATTTATGCGCGTTGGGTGGCGGCAGGGGTGTCCGCGCAGCCAACGGTGTGGCAGCGGTGGAACCGGACAAGCTTGTGGCTGTTGTTGGGGATTGCCGGCATTGCCGCCCTCCTCCCCATTGGTTCGACGGTTGGCCTGGCCCGCATTTTACAGGCAGTAGGGGGCGTTCTATTCCTGGCAGCCGGCTTCATTTTCTCGCTGGTACTGTCCCTGTTTTCCTTGCTGCTCAGCCCGATTTTGGGCAACAGCGAGGCTGTCGAACAGATGCAGCCGGAACCACTGCAGCCGCCGGACTTCATCCAGCAAACGCCGCTGCCACCTAATGAAACAACCGCGCTGGTGATAGGCGGCCTCTTCTGGGCGGTGGTGATTATCGCGGTGACTGTCGCCCTGGTGTTCTTCTTACGGGAGCGGGGGTATCGGATCAGGATGCCGGCATTTGCCGCCCTCCGCATCCGGTTGCAAACCTGGTGGCGCGGTTTCTGGCAGCGGCTGCGCAGCCAGGTAAGCCAGATACAGCAGCGGGCCCGCGCCCAACTGCGCCGTCCCAAAGTAGAAGCAGGCGTACCCCACTCCCCCTGGAATTTTGTCCGCGTCAGCGGGCTGCCTCCCCGCGAGCAAATCCGCTTCTTTTACCTGGCTGCCGTGCGCCGCGCCACTGAACGTGGCGTGCCCAGAGAAGAATCAGAAACGCCGCTGGAGTTTGTGCAGGACCTAAAAGCCAACTGGCCGGAAGCAGAGGATCAGGTGGACATGCTGACCGGCGCTTTCCTGGAAGCCCGCTACAGCCCCCATGATCTGGACGAAACCAACGTCGGGCCAGTCAAACGCGCCTGGCGGCAGGTGCGCGCCAGCCTGCGCCAGCGCCGTCACGCTGCCAACGAAGACGAAGCCAAAGATGCCGGCAACCCATCAGGTGACTCTTGATACCGGCTAGCTTATCCGACCCCACCCTGTGGCGCGGCCTCTGGCTGCTGGCTTTGGGCATTTGTGGGCTGTTTACCTTGCTCCTGGGCACAGTCCACTTCTTCTTCCCCATCCTGCTGGACTTTGATCGCGCCATCCCACGCCAGGGAGAGCCGCTGCACCCGTTTCATCTTGGTCCCCTCCGCTACCGCACCCAGCGCCAGGACGTGTATGGCATTGCCTGGGTGATGAACCATGCCGCCAGCTACACCCTGGTGACAATTGGCGTGCTGGATTTACTGGCTTTCCGCTGGTTAGGCACATCCGGGGGCATGTGGCTGGCGCTGTGGCTGACCGGCTGGTGGTTCCTGCGCGCCGGCAGCCAGCTATACCTGGGTCGCCGCCGCGGCGATTGGCTTATCCTGGCCGGATTTAGCCTGATAGGATTTATCCACCTGGGCGCGGCGTTGTTGATAGGGTGGTAAAAGAAACCTATAGGATGACATATATCACCTTATAGGTTTCTCCACTTGATATTGAAAGGCGCCGGCATTATCTGGCAAGGTCTGCCACTACCTCCGCAAACCAGACCCCAACGCCCCCTGAGCCATCGCGGCAAAAACGGCTACCCCGAATGTTGGTGGGCGAAATGAACTGACCAATGGAAAGCGCGGTGCAGTTTTGGCCGGCATCATAGCGCAACATCAACCGCTGCGGAGTGCCGGGTACATACTGCCAGGTCCCTGTACCACCGCCATCGTCCGTAAACAGACCATTGGGCCATAGTTCATAGACGCCGCTGCCGGCGCTGCCATCATTCATGGCATAGACGTATTGCAACGCTAACAACGACTGGACGGCTTCATAAGCGCCCATATCACAGGCTGCGCCTTGAGGCCGGGCTACCCCTCGTTGGTCAACAGGTGGGCAGGCAGTGGTCACCCCCGCATCTATAGCCGGACTACCCGGCAGTAGCGCATGGGTCAAGGTCGGGCCGCCGTTGTCAGCCAGCGGCCCCAGCAGGGGATTAACGCCCGGCAGGTCGCCGGGATCGGTCAGGTTGCAGGAGCCATCGCTGTCCAGGTTATTGCCCAGCGAGGTAAAAGAATCGCCATCACAATCTCCGCCAGACCCGTTGTTTGCTACTAAACTGTTACGCAGCGTAACCATTCCATCCGCGTTATAGATGCCGCCGCCGCCGTTGATGGCATTGTTCTCGGCCAGCGTGCTGCTCTCAATACGCACCACTCCCCCGGAATTGTAAATGCCGCCCCCGCGCGGGTAATCTGTCGTTTCCCACACGCGATTATGGGACAAAGTGCTGTTTTGCAGGATGACAACGCCCTCCCGATTATAGATGCCGCCGCCTAGCGCAATCTCAAAGATACCGCCTTCCGCCAGCACCGAATTGTCGGCCAGCGTTGAGTTTTGGATGATGATCCGCCCCTGGCGGTTGTAGATGCCCCCGCCGTAAGCATAACCCATCAGGAAGGTACTCACCTCATTGTCCACAATAGTGGCGTGGCTGATGGTCAAAACGCCTGTGTTGAAGATTGCGCCCCCCGTGCCATCCCCGGCATCGTTGCCCTGGCTCAACGTTAAACCATCCAGATAAACGCCAGCGGCAGTCACGGTAAAAATGCGGCTCTGGTTGCTGCCGCTCACCGTTAACAGTTCCGCGCCTGGCCCGTTGAGGTGCAGCGGTTTGGCCAGCGCCAGATCGCCGCTCACAAGGGGGATCATGACTGGTAGTTCCAGCGCAAAATCAATGACTCCGCCGGGGCAAACGTCAGTAATCGCCTGCCGCAGCGTTCCCGGCCCACTGTCGGCGCTGCTGGTGACGGTCGCGGCGGCAAAGCAGGTGGTTATGGTCACAGAATCTGCCCGGGGCAAAGGCGCTTCATCGCCGTGGACGGCGGCTGTATTTACAATGGTCTGCGCGGCGGCGGCGGCGTCCACGCTGGCGGCAAAGGTGACGGTGACCGTCTGCCCGGCCATGACCGTTACCTGGCCGGCTAACATGGGCAGATCGCCAGCATCTTGCGCCAGGATAGCCTCTGGCTGCGGCGGCTCTAACGTGGCTGGCCCCACAAAAAGCAGGTCGGGCGGCAGCGTATCGGAAATGACGGCGCTGGTGGTGGCGCTGTACACGCCAATATTGCGAATGGCGACGGTGTAGGTGATGATTTCGCCATAGACCGGCGTAGGATTGTTGACGGATTTAGTAATCAGGAAAGCAACAGGTAAGATTTCCGTCTCGTAAGCGCCAATGTCGCAGCCGTCATCCACGTTGGGGACGGTGGGCACGTCCACCGGACGGGGATAGCCGCGCTGATCCGTCGTCACCTGGCCTTGCTGGCAACTGCCGGCATCTATCGCCGGACTATCAGCATACAGGGCATGGGTCCAGGTCAGGCCGCCGTTGTCCGCCAGAGGTAATAGCTGCGCCGGCGTATTGGCGATATCGCCAGGGCCGGTCAGGTTGCAGTTGTCATCCTGGCTGAGATTGTACCCCAGCGACGTCAGGTTAATGAGACCGCTGCATTCATAGGGAGAGCCGGAATCGGCAAAGATGTTGTTTTGAATGGCGACTGTGGCGTCACAGCCATCACAATTGCTGATAGCGCTGCCGCTTTCGGCTGTGTTATCGGCAAACGTGGTGTAGCGGATGTCGGCAGCGCCGGCATTATGCACCCCCGCCCCAATTTCACTGAGGTTAGCTGAAAAGGTGGCGTTGTGGATGGTCAGGTCGCCGCCAGCGTGGTAAATGCCGCCGCCATAAGCTACCAGTCCCCCAGGATCATAAGCTGTATTGCCGGCCAATGTGCTCTGGCTGAGCAGCAGCGGGCCATGATCCCAGAGGCCACCCCCATAATGAACCGCCTCATTCTCTTGCAGCACCGTGCGGCTGATATTCAGGGTTCCCGTGCTGTAAATGCCGCCGCCATTGTGGCTGGCGACATTGTGCGCCACTGCCATCTGGTAGAGCGCCAGCGAGCCAGCATTCCATATGCCGCCCCCATCAACCGCCAGACCATCCTGAATGGTGAAGGCTGCCAGCCAGACCGCATAACTCCCGATGTTAAAGACGCGGCTGCTGCCGCTGCCGCTTACCATCAGGGCAGACGCGCCTGGGCCGGTGATGATGAGCGGCTTGTCAACCAGTAGTTCACCACTGCTGAGGGCGATAGTTGCCGGCAGCGGTAAATTAAAATCAATACTGCCTGCCGCACACAAATCCACAATGGCCTGGCGCAGCGAGCCTGGCCCGCTGTCGGCGCTGCTGGTGACGGTAATTGCCGGCAGGCAGTCGCCTGCCGGCCCTTGCAAAGGTTGTTCCGTGAGAAGATCGCTGCTGTTGACTGCTTTGAGCGCAGTGATGAAGTAAAGGGTCAACAGTACGACAGCGCTGAGAATAAGCCGTTTCATAGCTACCTCCTGCAACACTGCGCCCTGACGTTCCCATTACAGCGGCCAATCGCGCAGTATGCGTTCTGTCTCTTCGGCGTGGCCCGTCTCGTCGCGGGTCATGTCGTCAAGCTGTACCATCAACCCCCGATCCCCATAAGCCTCTGCTTCCTCCGCCCGCTGCGCATAATCCTGCCCGGCCTTGCGCTCGGCAGCCAGCACCGCCAGCAGCATCTCGCGGTTCGTGAACGCCTCGGGTACAGGTCGCGGCTGCGTCGTCGGTTCCCCACCCAGAGCCACAATCTTGTTTGCCAGAAACTGGGCATGTAGCTGTTCGTCAGCTACTTCGGTCAGAAAAAACTGGGCCAGTTGGGGACGAAACGGTCCCGTCGTCTTGGCGGCATACGTAATATACTGGATGATTGCTCCCAGTTCACCGGCCAGGTCTTCGTTCAAGCGATCAATCAACTTTTGTTTGTCCATGTTAACCTCCGTGGCTATGTGTTGTAAAATTTTCTGCGTGCGGCTCCTCCAGCAATGCATTGGGCCAAAGTCGGACAGAGAAACGGCCTGGCTTGCAGCACCAGACTCAAGTTAATTATAACATATTGGGGCAATTGAGGGCGGATGTACATGTATGAAGCGCCACAAATGCTGTCACCTTTG
>CAZDSN010000191.1:0-3507 GCA_964507675.1 uncultured Ardenticatenaceae bacterium
CCTGAATCTGTTGAAGGGGCAGGCTCTTCGGCAAGAAATCCCTCTCCAATGGCGAGTTAAGGGGGATTCCTCGTTTCACTCGGAATGACAGCGGGTAAGGTGGCAACCTGGGCAAATTAAGAATAGACAGCGCCAGTCTGCGCCATATCTGCGAAATCCTGACTCTCTCATTTGTATCATTCGTGAAAGAAATTCTTCACGCCGTCAGGTCTGCCGTTTCATCTCCCACCACGCGCCGCAGTTCTGCCGTCTGCAGCCGTATCAGGGTGTCAATACTGCCGCCGCCAGCATAGATCTCTGTCTGCGCCAGCACGCCCGCTTCCAGCAGCGTGCGCACGGGCGTTTTGTGGGCAAATGGGGGCACGGCCCCTACTTCATACCCCAAAATAGCCCGCACCTGCGCCGCATCCGCCAGCTTCACCCGCCGCCGGCTGACGCCCAGATGCGCCGCCAGCCGCTTGTAATCCACCCGCGTCTCCCCATTGGCGATCACCAACAGCGGCGCCCCGTCTACCAGAAAGAGCAGCGACTTCACAATTTGCTGCACAGACCCGCCCACGGCAGCGGCGGCAGCAGCCACCGTCGGCGTCTCCACCGCCAACTGCACCAGTTCCGCCGCAATCCCCGCCTCACGCACAAACCGCGCCACATCCCCCGCAGCCATTACAGCATCAACCATCACGCCTCCGCCAATACCCTCACTTCCTTCTCCAGCCGGCCTGCCAGAGCCATTTTTGCCACTTGAACATCATAATGGTTTTGAATGCCCATCCAAAACTCGACAGACATGCCGAAGTAGCGCGCCAGACGCAAAGCTGTGTCTGCCGTAATGCTTCGCTGCCCACGCACAATCTTGCTAATACGCATCGGGGGCACGCCAATATCTTTAGCCAACCTGTATTGGCTGATGCCCATTGGCTGCAAGAACTCCAACAGCAATATCTCCCCTGGATGTATCGGAGCATAATCTCTCATCACAGCACCTCAATGATAGTCCGTTATCTCTACGTCATACACGCCATCTTCTCGCCATTGAAAACAAATACGCCATTGATCGTTAATACGAATACTGTATAATATACCTATTGCCCTGCTTGCGATAAGACAACCAAAGATTATGGCGGCAAGAAACATACCTATAACTCCTATGGGACCTTGTTGTCCGACGTCTGGCGCGATATAGCCGCCGATCTGGACGGAGACCTGAGCCCGGTGATTGAACGTTTTGCCGATCTATTTGGATTGGAAACGTATCAGGAGCTGGTTGTGTTGGATTGTCGTTCCCGACTTGCCCTGGGCGCCGTAGATGAAGCGCCTTTAGCCCACCCCAAGCCGCCATATGTGACGCCAACCATATGGCAAGAGCCGGAGTTAGCCGCCATCGCCGCACAAAGCCAGTTGCTGCAAGGCGATTGTCTGGAAAACCTGCGCCTTTTACCGGACGACTCGGTGGACTTTGCCTTTATTGATCCCCCCTACAATCTGCGGAAAAACTACAACAACTATGCGGATGACCTCTCCATTCAGGAGTATTTTACCTGGTGCGATGCCTGGATGGCGGAAATTGCCAGGGTTCTCAAGCCAGGACGGACGCTGGCGGTCCTGAATATTCCCTTGTGGGCTATTCGCCATTTCCTATACCTGGAGACTATTTTGACGTTTCAGTCCTGGATAGTCTGGGATGCGTTATCTTTTCCAGTGCGTATGATCATGCCGGCACATTACGCCATCGTCTGTTTCAGCAAAGGGAAATCCAGACCCTTGCCCGGCTTGACTGGCGAGGCAGGAACGTTTGATCTGCCAGGCATTCCCCGAACCTTCCAACCCTTGCAGCCTATGGCTGACGGTTTTTGCCTGCGCGCCCGCTGCCTGAAAGAGCGGGCAGCGCACCGCCTGGATGACCGGGCAGAATTAACCGATTTATGGTCCGACATTCACCGCTTAAAACATAACAGCCGTCGCGTGGACCATCCCTGCCAACTGCCGCCGCAACTGCTATACCGCTTGATTTCCATTTTTACCAAACCGGCGGAGATTGTGCTGGACTGTTTCAATGGGGCGGGTACAACCACTTTGAGCGCCCACCAACTCCGGCGGCGCTATATTGGCGTTGAACTGGCTGAAAAATATCACACCATGGCTGCTGACCGGCACCAGGAACTCTTGATGGGGCTAGACCCTTTTCGTAAGGAACAGCGGCAGTTGACCGAGAAAAACAGCCCGGTTGAGCGCATGCCGAAGCAGCAATACGAAGTGCCTAAGAAAGTGCTGCAATTAGAAGTCAGGCGGGTGGCGCAAAACTTAAACCGCCTGCCTTCCCGCAACGACATGATCCAATGGGGCAACTACCCCATTCGCTATTACGACGAATATTTTGCCAGTTGGGGAGAGGTATGCGCCGCAGCCCGCCACGACGGGATGACAGAGACGCGCCCATCAGAAACCGGCAACGGAACTGCACAGTTGACTCTTTTTGATCTGGGGAGCGAGGACGCTAAACGGCGCAATTAGAAGGAGACAACATGAGCCGCGGCGCACCATTCGGCAAGCTCACGGCAAGCCACGAGGAATGAAAATTTTTTGACACGAATTCCCCGAATGACACGAATTTTCTGACCACTGTCCACTCGCCACTCACCACTATTTACGAAGGTGCATCCTGGCAAATCTTGAATTCTATTTGGGATGATAAGTGGCAATAACGCCTCTGACCGCTGCCAGGGGGATAATTGAATCCCACCCCCCTGGGGTCTGGCCCCCTCCTGACTCAAAATAATTATCCCACTTTTCCCGCCTGTTTCTCCTCAAAATAAACCGAAATCATCCGAATTAGGCGATTTCTGACCTGTTTATACCCAAATATGTTATTAGAATCGCTATTTTTGCGCCATCTACGACATTAACGCCCGCCGTGCCAAAACGCCTGATGGCTCACAGGGATAATTGAACCCGGAAATTTTATGATCATGAATAGTTTGGCGAAAGGCAAAACACCCGCGCCCCAAATGGGATATAATTCACAGCGCTGCACCTCATTTACCCCATCACCTGTTTGACTGTCGGAGGCTACGTGAACCAATCCCAACAAGACCCCAGTGAACGAACTCGCCTGATTCGTTGGGCTGACCCAACGCACGCCCTGGCCGAGGCCCAGGCGTTAAGCGGGCTGGAATACATCAGCCGCCTGGCGGATGGCCGCCTACCTGTGCCGCCTATCTCTGCGTTAATGGGCTTTTCCTTCACCGAAGTAGCCGCTGGGCGCGTTGTTCTCAGCGTGGAACCCGCGGAGTACCATTACAATCCGTTAGGTACAGTGCATGGCGGTCTGGCGGCGACCTTGTGCGATTCCGCCATGGCCTGCGCCGTTCACACCATGCTGCCTGTCGGCAAAGCGTACACTACCCTGGAACTGCACGTCAACTACATTCGCCCCATCACCCAGGACACGGGCGTGCTGCGCTGCATCGGTCACGTTATCCACGTCGGGCGACGCATCGCCACTGCCGA
>CAZDSN010000191.1:3607-7286 GCA_964507675.1 uncultured Ardenticatenaceae bacterium
CCCCATTACCACGCGGCGGCTATGGATGGTTTTGCCGTGCGCGCCCGCGACACAGTGGGGGCCACGTTAACGCAGCCGGTGACGCTGCGCTATGGGGTGCAGACGGTTTATGTGGATACGGGGGATCCGCTGCCGGCATTTGCCAACGCTGTCATACCTATCGAAGAAGTCGAGTCTGTCGCCGATCAAGGCGAACTGGCGGCAGACCCGCGCCGTCCGCAAGCGATACGCCTGCGAGCGGCGCTGCCCCCGTGGAAACACGTGCGCCCGCTGGGGGAAGATATGGTGGCTACGCAGTTGGTGCTGCCGGCAGGCCATACCCTGCGCCCGGTTGATTTGGGGGCCATTGCCGGCAGCGGTCATGACCACATCAGCGTCGCCCGCCGCCCGCGTGTAGCCGTGCTGCCCACAGGCACAGAGCTAAAACCCGTAGGCGAACCCGTGCAAGAGGGAGACATTATCGAGTACAACTCCCTGGTGTTGGCGGCTCAGGTGAATGCGTGGGGAGGACAGGCCACCCGCTTCCCCATTATCCCAGACGACGCGGCGCGCATTCGGGAACAGGTGCGCGCCGCGGCGGAAACACATGACTTGATTTTGCTCAATGCTGGCTCGTCCGCCGGGTCTGAAGATTATGCCGCAGACGTGGTGGCGGAATTGGGGCAACTGCTGGTGCATGGCGTGGCCGTGCGCCCTGGACACCCCGTGATTTTGGGTTTGATTCAACGGGGGGAGGCTGCCGCTTCCCGGCAGTGGGTTCCCATAATTGGCGTGCCCGGTTATCCCGTATCTGCGGCCCTGACTGGCGAAATATTTGTGGAGCCGCTGCTGGCCCGCTGGCTAGGGCGACCCGCGTACGTGCCGCAGACCGTACAGGCTACCTTAACGCGCAAAACAACGTCGCCAGGCGGGGATGACGATTACGTGCGGGTTGTGGTGGGGCAGGTGGGACAGCGCACGCTGGCAGCGCCCCTGACGCGCGGCGCAGGCGTCATTTCCTCCCTGGTGCGGGCGGATGGGATTGTGGTGTTTCCGCGGGGGACGCAGGGAATGCCGGCAGGCGCTGACGTTACCGTGCGCCTGTACCGCTCGCCGCAAGAGCTGAGCCGCACGATTCTGGCAATTGGTTCGCACGATTTAACCCTGGACCTGCTGGCGCAGTTTCTGGCGGGGCGGGAGCGACGCCTGGTTTCCACCAATGTAGGCAGCCTGGCCGGCCTGGTAACGCTGCGACGGGGAGAAGCCCACCTGGCCGGATCGCACCTGCTGGACCCGGCTACAGGCGCATACAATGTGTCCTACGTGCGCCAATATTTGCCCGATGTGGCGGTAAACCTGGTAGCCCTGGTGGGGCGGGCGCAGGGGCTGCTGCTGCGTCGCGGTAATCCGTTGGGTATTTTGAGTCTGGCTGATTTGACGAGGTCGGGCGTTCAGTTTATTAACCGGCAGCGCGGAGCTGGCACGCGCGTGCTCCTGGATTACCACCTGGCGCAGTTGGGATTGGCAGCGGTGGACATTGCCGGGTATGAGCAGGAGGAGTACACTCACCTGGCCGTGGCGGCGGCAGTGGCTTCGGGACGGGCGGACTGCGGTTTAGGCATTGCGGCAGCGGCGGCGGCGCTGGAACTGGAGTTTATCCCGCTATTTTCGGAGCGGTACGATCTGGTGATTCCACAGGAGCATTACGACAGCCCGCTGTTAGCGCCGTTGCTGGATTTGCTGCAAAGCAAGGAACTGCGCCAGATGGTAGCCGGTTTGCCCGGCTATGACGTTAGCGTCATGGGAACAGTAGTCGCTCAAATAGGATAGGGTTTGGGCCAGGCAAAATTGAGCAGGCGCTTCTGACAACGTGTCTGACGACGTGTCTGACGACATTATGAGTATTTTTTGCCGGCATCTAGCCTCCCCCCTGTCTCTGAGTATAATGGAAGCCAGACCCAACCATAAACTGGCTGCATATGAAACTAAAAATCCAACTGAACGACACCGAAGAGTTAATAGAAGTGACCCGCAAAGGGGATCAGTTGTTTGTGACGCGGGCTGGCGAAACATCAGTGGTACGGCTGCTGGCGCGGGATGGCGCATCTTTTCTGTTGGAACGAGTGGCTGCGGATGGCCAGCCGGGGGCGCGTATTCGCGCTGCTGGCGCCGCCCTGGATCGCACTCGCCGCCAGTTGTGGGTGAATGGCCAGATGTTTACCTATGACCGTGTGCCCGAACGGGCGGAACCCACCGCCCAGGGCAGCGACGCCTCGCTGGCCGCCAGCATCCCGGCGATTGTGTCCCAAGTGTTGGTAGAAGTGGGTAGCCAGGTGAATGCCGGCGATAAGTTGATTCTGTTGGAATCTATGAAAATGGTTATCCCCATCGAAGCGCCCTACAAGGGCGTGGTGACGGCCATCAACTGCCGCGCGGGCGAGGCTGTCCAGCCAGGCAACCCGTTGGTAGCGTTAGAACAGGCGTAACGCCTCTTGAGGATATATGGCATGAAACAAAACCGGCTAAACCGCCTGACCGAGGAAATTCTAGACAATGGCCTTGATGGCATCGCCCTGGTGCCTGGACCAGACATGGTATACGTCAGCGGCATCCACAGCCACCTGAGCGAGCGTCCCATTGTGTTGTTTCTGCCGGCAGATGACGACCCGGCCATCATTATTCCTACGTTGGAAGCTATGAAAGCAAAAGACGCGGGCATTCCGCCCCAGCGTATCTTTGCCTGGACGGATGAAGAAGGGTACACCGGCGCTTTTCAACAGGCGTGTGCTTTCCTGGAACTCTCCGATTACCTGCTGGGAGTCGAATCTTTGTATATGCGGGTGTTGGAGTATGAACTACTCAAACGATATGCGCCTGGTGTAACCATGACGCACGCTGATCCAGTGATGACGGCGCTGCGTTTGACCAAAGATGCCAGCGAACTGGCGGCCATGGAGCGAGCGGTGGCGGTGGCGGAGACAGCCATTGAGCGGCTTATCCCCCGCCTGAAGATCGGCCAGACAGAGAAGCAGATTGCAGCCATGTTAACGCAGGAATTGGTGGATGCGGGCGCGGATGCCGTTGCTTTTAGCCCCATAGTCTCCGCCGGGCCGAACAGCGCTTCCCCTCATGCCGTGCCCACTGACCGTCCCATTCAAGCAGGCGATCTGCTGGTCATTGACTGGGGGGCTTTGGTGAACGATTATCCCTCCGATATGACGCGCACCTTTGCTGTGGGCCAGATTGATCCAGAACTGCGGCGCATTTATGAGGTTGTCAAAGCGGCCAACGAAATGGGAAAACAGGCTGCCGGCCCCAATGTAGCCTGCCAGGAAGTGGATCGCGCTGCCCGCGGCGTTATTGACGATGCGGGCTACGCTGCTTATTTCATCCATCGCACCGGACATGGGTTGGGCCTGGAGACGCATGAGCCTCCTTTCATGATGGAAGGAAATGAACAGCGGTTGGGTGCGGGGAATGTGTTCACGGTGGAACCCGGCATCTATTTACCTGGCCGCGGCGGCGTGCGAATTGAAGATGATGTGGTCATTACGCCCGGCGGCTACCGCTCGCTCACTACTTTCACCCGTGACCTGATCCAGGTTGGGGCATGACGTGTTTTCGAGCATGAACAATCGAACTCTCTGGCGGCGCTGGCCTGGGCTGGCGCTGGCAGGGCTGCTCTGGTTGGTGGGCTGTA
>CAZDSN010000192.1:0-7256 GCA_964507675.1 uncultured Ardenticatenaceae bacterium
CAGCCAGCAGCGGCCAGGCCAGCCAGCCCAAACCACCGCCAAATAGAATCAGTAAAAAGGCGGTGCGCTGATGGCGGGGACGATGTGGCAGCGCCGCCCGCACCCAGGCCAGCAGCGCCAATGAAACGGCCAGGACGCCTACAGCCTGGAGCAAGTTAAAAAAGAGGGGGTAATGACCGTTGAGGGGAGGCAGCAATTTGCCCACGAGGATGTAGAAAAGCAGCATCAGGCGCGGCTGCCACGGCTCTGGGGCAAAGGTTAACTGGTAGAGCCAGCCGCCTGCCGCGCCCTGGCGCAGCGCAGAAAGGTAGACGCTGATGTCGTTGTGGTTGACCAGTGCGCCGGTAAATTGCATTTCGTCCGGCGGGCGCAGCCAGGCTGCCAGATAGGGTCCCAGGCTCAAGATGAGGGCGACCAGAATGGCAGGGGCGACAGCCCGCAGGGTGAGTGGTCGTTCTCCGTTCATGTGGCGCTGCCGGCATTTTCCGCGCTGCCTGATGGGCCAATAAAATTTATTTACTACCAGGCCCGTCAAGAACACAAAGGAAGAATCTTCGCGTTCCTGGCGTTTTGGCGGTGAATCCTTCAATCTGTCAACCAATCAGCCGCGCGACACAGCTTCTCTCGTTTTAATCACCCGATCAGCGTGTTATCCATAGTACGCGCCTACGCCCGTATCTTTGGGCGCGTTGGTCAGGGTGGCGCCGATGATGCGCACGTTGGCCGTTTCCAGGATTTGTTTGGCGCGGATGGCGTGGTCGCGGCGGGTTTTGCCGGCAGTCACCACCAGCAGTACCCCATCCACCTTCGCCCCCAGGACGGTGGCATCTGTCACGGCCAACACGGGCGGCGCGTCAAACAGGATAATATCCGCTTGCTGCATCAACGTCTCGATCACGCGGTCAATCATCTTTGAACCCAACAGGTCGGCAGGATTGGGCGGCTTAGGGCCGCTGGCCAGCAGCAGTAGATTCTCCACTGCTGTCGCTTGCAGTGGCGGTTGCGTTGTTTCCGCCAGCACCATATTTGTCAATCCCGGCTCGCCGGGCAGCCCAAACAGGGTATGCAAATGGGGGCGGCGCAGGTCGCAGTCTACCAAAATGGTGCGGCGACCGCTTTGGGCCATGGTCACTGCCAGATTTGCCACGGTGGTGCTTTTACCCTCATCGGGCATGGGTGAGGTGACCACCAGGCTGCGAATGGGATGGTCTAGACTGTAAAAGGACAGGTTGGTGCGCAGCGTACGGTACGCTTCGGCCACCGGGGAACGGGGATCGGTTAAGGTAATCAAGTTCATAAAACACTCCTGCGAAAATAGTGGGCAGTGGTTAAGTGGACAGTGGTCAGAAACTGTGCGCTAACCACGCGACGCCCTCCTAATAGTGGTCAGTGAATAGTGGAGAGTGGTCAGAAAATTCGTGCCATTTGTGTCAAAAAGCCAGATTACAAAAGTCTTTGAGACTTTTGTAATCTCTCCGATGATGCGCCAGAGGATTCTGGGGCCGCCGTATCTATAAACAGGGCAATTATGAGGGCTTGCAGGATAAACACAAAATAGTTGTCGCTGAAGAAGCGGGAAAAATATTGCACCACAAATGAAAACAGGGCGAAACCAAACCAGAGGGCAGCCAGATTGTTCGCGCGCGCCTGCCGCCGCAGCAGCCAGAAGAGTATGGGGATGCCAGCCAGCGCTTCCAGCAAACTAAAAGGAAAAGCTGACTCGGCGGTAGGAATCACGTCGAATGCCAGCAGCAGCGTACTGAACCCCCACCCTTTAATGGGAAAGCTGTCAGGACCCGCGCCGGCAATGTATAGTACGGTGTCATCCACGAAGGCCCGTGCGTCCCAGATCAAGAAGGGAAGTAAAATGCCGGCAACCACCAGCGCCAGCGGCCACGTCTGTTTGAGTAAAGCGCCCAGGCTGCGTTTGTTAATGCCGGCAGGCAGCAAATACAGCGCGTAAAATGGCAGAAAAAACCAGGCTGAATGCTTCACCATCAACGTGCAGCCCAAAACAACAGCAGAAGCCGTGACCCGCTGTCGCGCCAGCAAAACCGTTGTCAACACCAGCCCAGTGAGAACGACCACGTCGTTGCGGCCATCGGCCAGATAAAAGACGGCGAGATAGTTGAGACCAAAAGCCGCCAGCAGCGCCAACTGTTGCCGCCGCCCCGGCACAAGCTGTGGCAGCAGCAGCAAAACCAGAAAGAAGGCCAGCAAATAAACAAACCGCTGATCATACCAGCCCAACGCGGCCTGGCTCAAGGCGTAAAAGGGCAGCGACAAAAGAAACAGGAAGGGCAGGTAGGCATTATGATACAGCGGGGCGTCGGTCAGCGGCGGCTCCTGGCCGGGGAAGTCTGCCATGGGCGTGTTGACATAATCCTCCGTGTACGGGTTCTGACCAGCCAGCAAGAACTTGACAGCTTCCTCCGTCTGGATCAGACCATCATGGGCGTGCGTGGCCGGGCCATCTTGCAGCCGCTGCATGATGCTCAGGCCAGACGGCAGTAGAACGGCCATCATCACGGCCGACAGCACAATCGTCAACCGCGCCAGATGCAGCCGCCGCGCCAGCCCACCCGTCTCATCTAGCTGCGGAAACGCCAGATCCAACGCCACGTAAACGGCCATTAAGACCACCAGCAGGGCATTGCTGACGGGATTAAACCACAGATGCGGCAGGATAAGGAGCAGCAGCAGCAGCGTATCCAGGGAGAGGGGAAATTGTGCGCTGACCTTCATGATGGGTGCGGTGGCGCTCCACCTGTTTAGTTTTGACTGCGGGGGATGGCGCCAATCACGGGGATGTCCAGGTAGCGGTCTACGTCTTCGGGGCGGCGCACGACGCCAGAGGCGATCCACTCCAGCACAAAGATAACGATGATGCCCAAGAGCGCCCCAAACACGCCGCCGGCAGCGGTGTTAATCATCGTCTTGGGACTGTCTAGCCCATAAGTAGGCATGTCTATGGGTTCAATGCCAATGCGATCTTCTTTGCGCAGGGTGGCGTTGATCTCTTCCTGCCGCTGGATAAGCAGATCCCCCCAGGTGCGGGCAATGTCGTTCGCCAGATCGCCGTTGCTGTTTTTGACATCGAACTGGATGATGAAACGGGAGTCGTCGGAGGTGACGGCCACGTCCCCCAGAAGCTGGCGCGGCGTCATGTCTAGCTGTAGTTGGTTGATAACCAGATCGGCGCGCAAGCTGCTCAACATCCAGGATTCGTAGCCGCGCAGCAGCACTTTGGCTGCCTGCGCCTGCCCAAAATCGGTGCGGGAGGGGCTGACCAACAGTTTCAGGGTGCTCTTGTAGACAGGCGTTTGCATTTTGCTGAAACCAAAAGCGGCGCCGGCTGTAAGCACAGCCAGCACAATGATCAACCAGCCGCGCTGACGCAAAATGCGCATGTAGTCGCTTAATTCCATAATAGACGTTTCCCTTCGTCGTTACGTTGTACGTTCATTCAGATTGAACCAGTCTCAAAGACTGGTTCAATCTACCTTCATTTATGGCGCGGTATTTCGCCCAGCACAGGTAGAGACAGCCCTTCGAGTTCGTCCCGGCTGCGCAGGGTAGGGTCCAGGTATTCGACGAGGAAGGCCAGTCCCAGGCCAGCGCCTAGCGCTAAAATGAGGCGCAGGGGGAGGTCTAGCTGGCTGCGAATGCCGGCAGCAATCGGGTTCACCACCGGTTCGTCCAACACCAACAACGTTGCCGGCGCGCCGGCCAATTGGGGCAGCGCGTTCCCATTCTCCGTTTGCAGCACGTCAATGGCCGCCAGCATCATCGCTTTCAGCACATCCGGATCGCCGCCATAGGTCAAGGATAACTGCATCATGCTGCGCGTGTTGTCGGCGTGCAGCCCACCCATAATGATGGCTGCCGGCACGTCTATCCCCTGCGCCGCCAGTCGCTGGCTAACCATTTGGGCAAAGTGCAAGCCACGCACCCAATCGGTCAAACCGTTGACCACGTATTCCGAAGCCTGCCAGTTCGCCAGCCGCTCTTCATCTTCCAGGGTGGCGGCGGCGGTGGGTAGTTGGCCCACAATGAAGCGCACACCCACGTTATAGGCGGGCGGCGGCGGCGTGTAAGTGGCCACACCCACGGCTAACACCACCAGGGTGGGCACAACAATTAACAGCCAACGCCGTTTTAAGATTTTCCAGTATGCACGTAGTTCCATGTGCGATGCTCGTCCAGTTTTTGGGTCACGAAATCCATCATGCGCTGGCGAAACAAATCCAGGTCATAACGACGGGCGTGGGCGCAAAGGGTGGCCGGGTTGAGGGTGCGCGGGTCAAAATCACGCACCGTCGCGGCAATGGCGGCTGCCGACTGTTCGGTAAACAAGGCGCCCGTTTCGCCAGGAATCACGGTATCTAACGCGCCGCCAGCGGCGTAAGCAATGACGGGCCGGCCAGCAGCCATGGCCTGAATGGGAGCAATGCCGAAATCTTCCTCACCTGGGAACAGGAAAGCACGGCAGCGAGCCATCAAATCGGGCAGGTCGGCGTCGGGGACGTAGCCCAGGAAGGTGATGGTGGGGCCAGCCAGGGCTTGCAAGCGTTCGCGGTCGCGGCCTGTGCCGGCAATGAACAACGGCAGTTGCAGTTGGTTAAACGCCTCAATCATCAAATCCAGCCGGCGATACGGCACCAGCCGCCCCACAAACAGATAATAATCGTCCACACGCGCCGCCGGGGCAAAGCGGCTGGTGTCTACGGGTGGGTAAATAATAGTCGAGTCGCGGCGATACACCCTGGCGATTCGGCGACGCACAGCCTGTGAGATAGCCACGAAATGGTCTACCCGATCCGCCGCCAGCCGATCCCATTGCCGCAGTTGTGTCAGGAAGGGCGGCAGCAGCAGGCGCACGATTGGCCCCAAATTTTCCTGTTCGGCGTATTGGTGGTATCGCCAGACGTAGCGGGTGGGGGTGAGGCAGTAGCACAGGTGCAGGGTGTGGGTGTCGGTGATAATGCCGTGGCAGAAACCACTTTTGTTGCTGATGACCAGGTCATACTCACGGAAGTCAAACTGCTCGAAGACAAAGGGGTAAAAGGGGAAATAAAGCTGTTGTTTGCGGTGGGCAAAGGGCAGGCGGTCAATGATGGACGTGCGAATATCCCAGTTTTGCCAGGATGCCGGCATTTTTTCGCGTGCATACAAAGACGTGTACACCGGGGCATCCGGAAATAATTCCACCAGCGCCGCTAGTACATCTTCGGCCCCGCCCATTTGATTCATCCAGTCATGCACCAGGGCGACTTTCATGCCTGTCATGGGGCCCCGCTGAACCCCCATTATTGAATCCCTAACCGCTCCATGCGCGCCGCCAGTTCTGCCTCGACTTCCAGGCTTTGCATGGCGTCATCGAGTTGATTATCCAGCCCGCTGGCCTGTACTTCCCAGGCGGCATCCGCATGGTCCAGCCGCTGCCGGATATTTTCGGCTGCCTGGGCTACTTCACTGTCACCCGTCCCCATTAAGGAATCCAGCGATTTCATGGCCTGCGTGGAGACCTCTTTTGCTTTCGCCAACTGCAACAGAAAACCCAATTCCTCCCGCTCCTGCCGCACCAGATTGAGCCGTCCTTCGAGCTTAACGCGCACATCTTCCAGCATCTCCGCTGCGGCCACCTGCCGCTCCAACGAACCATCATAGGTGCGGATAAGCTGCATGGTTGAAGTAAGCTGCTTTTGCGTGACCATGGCTTCGGTTTGCCGGCCTTTCAGCAGGAAGGCATCCACCCCCGCATCTAATTCGGCGGCCTTATTAGCCAGGTTATCGCGCCGCCGCCTGGTGGTTTTCACCTGGGCATACATCGGTTCAATGGTGCTGACAAACTGCGCCAGTTCGCGCTCTGCCTGGCGGATGTATTCGTCATACACAGCCAGGTCGCTCTTTTGCACGGCGCGGTCGGCCATCTCGTGCAAATTGGCTCTGATAAGTACACTGAGTTTTTGAAATAATGACGCCATGCCAGGGATTATAGAGCGTTACGGGCAAGTGGGCGAGTCAGAAAAAATAAACGGCGGTCACGTGCGTGATGTCACATGACCGCCGTCTGTCGCTCTGACCTTTGCGTCAGGAGAGGGCCTGAGGAAAAGACCTCAGGAGGCCAGAGTAAACAGCATGAGAACCTTTCTACCGTTTCGGCAAAGCATTTGCCGGGCAGCTAACGCTACGCGGCGTCTTTAACGACGATTTCTTCCTCGTCAAAAGGCTGCGCTTTGGCCACAGGCTCTGCCTCTTCCGGCAAGACAATGGCCAACACCAGGTAAAGCAGCCCGCCCGTGCCTAGAGAGGACAGGGCTATCAGAACAAATGCCAGGCGAATGAATAGAGGGTCAATACCCAGGTAGTTGGCGATGCCCGCCGCAACGCCCAGGAACATGCGTTCATCTTTGGAACGGTAAAGTCGTTTGTTATTCATTATGAGAATCTCCTTTCGATCTCGCTATGTCTGCCAGTCCAAGCTGTTACCATGCTTGTTTTTACTACTGACTTTACGCACGCTGCAGGGAAAGGTTGCGCCCGGAGTAGTGATCTGCCCGGCAACAGGCTTTGTGATAGACTTGGCGGCAAGCAAAATTGCGGATGGACGTGCACCCAAACGGGTTGTTTGTCGTTGCCCGTCGTTGCTTATTGAGCAGTGCTGCACAGGCTATCAGAAACATACGCCACTGCGGCCCCGGTAGTTGTATTGAGAGAGGAGTAGTCATGCCTCACGTTTTAGTAACAGCCCCTTTTCCTGGCGTTCTGTTAGACAAACTGGCAGCCGTGTCGCCGCAATATGCGATTGAGCAGTTGACGTTGGCCGAGGGACGTTGGCCGGAAGGGCAAACGACTGACGCGGAAATCTATTACGCTGTTTCCGGTATCCCCTCGCCAGAGCAGGCGCCCAACCTGCGCTGGGTGCAGGTACATTGGGCGGGCATTGACCGGCTGCGCGACCACCCCATCTGGAACAGTAACGTTTTCTTAACGACGGCCAGCGGTATTCATACGCCCAATATGGCTCAATATGTGATGACGCAGTTGTTGGGCTGGGCGCACCGCGTACCGAACTGGTATAAATGGCGACAAGAGCAAAAGTGGCCCAAACAGCGTTGGCAGCAGTTTGTGCCGGCAGAACTGCGCGGCGCCACGCTCGGCATTCTGGGGTATGGCAGCATTGGGCGGGAGGTGGCGCGGCTGGCCAAAGCGCTGGATATGAAAGTCCTGGTGACGAAGTACAACTTGCGCCG
>CAZDSN010000193.1:0-7244 GCA_964507675.1 uncultured Ardenticatenaceae bacterium
TATTCCTGTTGAAGGGTAGGAGAGATTACAAAAGACTGCCAGACATTTTTAATCTAGGGCGCGGCGTAGAGGATACAAAAAGCCCCACCCTTCATGGGGTGGGGCTTTTTATTTTCGTCAAGCGGATGTGGGTTAGTTGCCTGTTTGTGACATCAGGAAGGTAATGATGTCGGCCATATCCTGCGGTGCTTCGCTCATGCGGTCGGCGAAGTTGTTAGGCATGGCGTTGGCGCAATCTCCAGCCGGGCAGCCAGAGGCGATAAACGCGCCTGGGTTCAGGATAGATTCGTAGAGGTAGGCTTCGGCGGTAAGGTCAGGCTGGCGTGTGCCGGCATCGCTGCCAATGTTGCCCAGATGAGGCCCAACAGAGTTAGATCCCGGTGTACGTGTTTGCCCGTGACAGGCGGAACAACCGTAGGTGATTTCATACAGTTCCTGGCCACGGGCGGCGTCGCCAGGATAAGCGAGCGGCAAGGTAATCACCAGGTCTTCGGGCAGCGGCGTCTCCAGGTCTGCCGGCAGTTCATTCAGTGCCACCAGGTCATCCCAGGTCTCCGGCCAGGGGAACACGAACGGCGGCACAGAGCACAGCTCTTCGCTCTCCCAGTTCATGACGAAATGGGCCACATCTTCTACTTCATTGGGCTGTAGTGGTCCGCCGTACTCCTGGCTCCAGGTGGGCATACCTGCCCAGGGGCGGCCACCGGCAATAGTGCCCTGGATGAAGGCTGTTTTTGACCCTTGCCATAGGAGATCGGTCATTCGTTTCGACGGGTCGCCACAAACCAGGTTGCGATTATTCAGCGGACGCCCCTGGCAGCCAATTTGCTCACCGGTGGCCGCGTCGTAGCACACTTCGGCCTTGCCGTCTACGCCGTGGCAAGAGGCGCAGTTATTATCAAAGAGGTGAGCGCCGGCTTCAATGGAGCGTCCCAGGGCCGCATTCGTGTAAGCCTGCATCCGCGCCGGCTCGCGCAAAGCGGCGAAGCCGAGAAAGATCATGGTAAACATGAAGGCGATGGTGCCAATAATGACTTTTACTTGCAGCATCAGCAAATTGTCCTTTTAGTATGCTGGTCAATGACCATACGCGCAATAGTGGGCGTCATGCTTTACCCGGCAGTATTCTGCGGCGGCGGATACCGCAGCAGAATGCGGCGACAGAATGCCTAACAATCTTTATTCGAGAAGCGGCACTCTTCTTCGTAGTTGGAATCTGCCTGGCGATAGCCGACGTAGTCACTGCCCGAACCAATAATCAATATGTCAGGATTCTCGGGATCGGCTACTTCGTAATGCAGAGTGAGGCGTACCAGCGATTCTTGAACCTGTTCGATGCGCATCTCAGCGTAGGGATCAGGCATGGCGTTTCTGGCCAGCAAGGTGGAGTAGCGTATGCTTACCAACTCGCCTGTTTCCGGATTGACATTTCTCTCAACGTTACACTCACGTTCCCAACGATCGCTGTCATTGATAAAGCAGCTGTGCCACTGCATGGCATGTTCAAACTCTTCCAGGGCTGCCGTGAGATACGGGTTGCCTTCGACTTCCTCCCCCGGCAGGTATGTGCCTGGCGTCAGATATTCATAGGGGATCGCCAACAGCGAACTGGCGCCTTCACCTGGCAAGACTTCAGCGCTCACTTCTTGCTCTGGCGAACTCTCGACGCGGAACTCAGGACTTCCCATCCAGTTGGAAATTAGCATGGTAGCGATAAACAAACTGGCCACGGTCAGACCTACGCGGCGATCGGCATAGCGGCGGCTTTTGCCTACTTCAAAGTACGGCATCACAATGAAGGCCACCATCAGCAGCGGGATGAAACCCACCACAATGGTCTTGTCCGCCAGCTTCAGCCACCCTTGTGACCAGGAAAGATACCAGGGGGCCACGACATGCAGCGGTGTGATCAGGGGATTCGCATGGTGTTCCAGTGGCGCATCCCAGAACCACAGGGACCCGGCCGTCAACAACAAAGTAGCCAGCGCCGTCCACATCAACTCGCTGGTGAGGATGTCAGGCATAAAATAGGTGCGCTCGTCCTTGGGCACGCGTTTGGCGGTGTCCTCGCCGATCTCTTCACGGCTGGGCGGCAGCGACATGCCGTGCAGCACCACCTTGTAATAGTGCACAAAGAAGAAAATGGCTGTTAGCAGGGGCAGCACCAGTACGTGCAGCAGATACCAGCGCAGCAACCCGCCAGCGCCTAGTGATGGCGCGCCCTGCAGGATCAACAAGATGTTATCGGTAACCACCGCGGGCGCGGGCGCCGCCGCCCCACCGCTAATGAATACCGTCAGAGCCCAATAAGCCAGTTGGTCCCAGGGGAGCAGATAACCACTAAAACTGAGGAAGAGGGTAAACAGCAGCAGGAAAACGCCTGTGGCCCAGGTGAACTGGCGCGGCTTTTTGTAACTGCCTGTCACAAACGTGCGCAGCATATGCAGGGCTACCACCAACACCATCACTTCTGCGCCCAGGCGGTGCATATTACGCACCAACTGCCCCAGCGGCACATTGCCCAGGATATTCCACATGTCGCCGTAGGCAATGTTCGGGGCGGGGGTGTAAAAGATCATCAGGAAGATGCCCGTGATCGTTTCCCACACAAACATGAATGTAGAAAGCCAACCGAGGCGGAAGGTGGGATAGATGTGGGTGACTTCGGTATGATAGAAGCTAGGGCGGATGTGGAACCAGAAACCGTCGGCGTGGGGACGCAGGCGGGGATTGGGGCGGCGGGGTTCGTCTCCGCGCAGCATCCCGCGGATGTCGTTAATATTCAGCCCCGCCGTCAAGCGTTCCACGGCTTCATCGGTTTTGGCGATCAGGGTTTGCTTCAAGCCCATTTCGCGCATTTGGTCAAGTATGGTTGCCATGTTTTCTACCTTCTCCTAAAAACGACCTCATAACCCGGCCAGTTGGGCAGTCGTAGGCCCAGATGTCAGGGGAGCGGTGACGCTGGCTGCATTGCGGCTGCCAGCGGCAAAGTTTGAGGGTTACGGGCAATTACCGCGGAAACTGCACAGAAGCTCTTGATCTGGTCCTTGCTTGCGCGCGCCTGTATCTATGCTGAGTGAGACGGTGTTTGCCGGCAGGACCAGCGGCATGTAGAAGTCGTTATCATCTATAGCGGATGTGGCTAGCACGTTGCCCGCCTCATCCAGGGCGCTCAGCTCAAAGCGATCCAGCGTACGCGGCGCCGGTGACTCAACGCGCCGGCCATCCAACCGGTATTTAGAGCCGTGGCATGGACACTCAAAGCGATCATTGGCCGTGTTCCAGGCATAAATGCAGCCCAGGTGCGTGCAAACCTTGTAGATAGCCGTCACGCCAACAATAGGCTGCGATTCATCTTCGGCCAGATACATGCGGCTTGACCCGTCAGGATTGGATGTGTCCAGATTGACTAACCAGAAACGCCCGTCAGGGAAATTAGCAGGGGAATCGTTAGGTTTGGGGACATCGCTCGCGGGTACAGTAAACCTGCCGCCAAATTCGCCTTCGCGGAAACGAGGAATGAGAAACCAGATGAGGAGACCCGTAAATTCCGCGGTGAGCAAGGCCATCGAGGCTCCCCAAATGTAAAAAAGGAACTCACGCCTCGTCATGCCGCCAGCGTTCATCGTTGCTGTTGCCATAAAATCATTCTCCTGAATGAAACGGTATGTTTTGGAAATCCAATCTGCTCGGCCAACATTGCACGTTTTGTTGGCGCCAGGGCACGTCTGTACTTTTTGTCACAATCGGATTATAACAAAGTGAAAAAAGGAGCGCAAAAGGATAGGCTTCACAGAAACATCCCTGGCACGCACAGATTAAAGCAATGGGCGCTGAGGGACTCGAACCCCCGGCCTCTTCGGTGTAAACGAAGCGCTCTAACCAACTGAGCTAAGCGCCCACAAGAACCGTGTCATTATATCTGCCGGCAAAAAAAAGTGCCAATGACGCTTCTCGTAACTAAACTGGACGATTCCGTGTTTTAGGGATAAACGCTTGCATACCCCTTATGCCCGGATCCCCATTGGCTGCGCCTGGTTCGGGCCGCCGCCGGCGTTGGCGATTTTGGGCGCATCCGGTTAACTGCTGTACACCTATCATGTCTGTTTCCGTCATTCTGACAGTCAAAAATGAAGCGACCACCCTTCCCCTGCTGCTGGATTCCCTCATGGGGCAAAGCGTATGGCCTGACGAAATCGTTGTCTGCGATGGGGGCTCTACGGATGATACGCTGGCAATATTAACTACGTACCAACAGTGGCTGCCGATCAAGGTCGTTGAGGCGCCTGGGGCCAATATCAGCGAAGGGCGTAATCGAGCTATTGCGGCTGCCTCCGGCGACATTATCGCCAGCACTGATGGCGGCGTCGTCCTGGCCCCAAACTGGCTGCAATTGTTGATAGCGCCTATTCAGGAGCGCGGGGTATCGGTGGTCAGCGGTTGGTTTGAGCCAGACCCCTACACAGATTTTGAAGTCGTCCTGGGGGCTACGGTTTTGCCAGATCGCCGCGACGTTAACCCCACCGAGTTCCTCCCCTCCAGCCGCTCTATAGCCTTTCAGAAGGCAGCCTGGGCCGCGGCCGGCGGCTATCCTGAATGGCTGGATTACTGCGAAGATCTGATCTTTGACCTGAATTTGCGCCAGAATTTTGGCGTATTTGCTTTTGCCCCCCATGCTATTGCCTATTACCGTCCCCGTGGCAACCTGCGCGCTTTTGCCAGGCAGTATTATTTGTATGCGCGGGGCGACGGAAAGGCTAACTTGTGGGCCAAACGGCATCTGGTACGGTATGCCACCTACCTGCTGGGGCTGCCCTTCATTGGGAAGCTGCTGTGGCGCGGGCAAAAGGTGGGCTGGCTGCTGCTGTTAGGCGGCGGCGCAGCCTATTGCCGCCGCCCGGCGCAGCGCGTCTGGCCGGCCACCCAGGGCTGGTCGCCCGCCGCCCGCGTCCGCGCCCTGGCTCTGATTCCTATCGTACGGCTGGTGGGAGATATTGCCAAAATGCTGGGGTATCCCGTGGGTGTGTACTGGCGTTGGCAACGACGGCAGCGCGGGAGCTAACCGCGCTGGCCAGATTGAACCCATCTCACCGGTTTATCGAAACACAGGTGGCAGAACGCTAACGTACGACAACGTATACCATGGGACGGCGGCCTGTCTCCGCATAGAGATAACGGCTAAGAGCGTCCTCCAGGCGGGGTTGCAGTTTGTCCTGACTATTGGCAAACAGGCTGGCAGTCCGCGTCACGGTGTCCACCGCGCCGTGCAGCAGTTCTGGCGTTTCATCCAGATTGGCAAAGCCGCGGGAGACAAATTCAGGTGTGCCAATGAGCTTATTGTCTCGCCCGAGAGTGACCACTGCCAGAAAAAAGCCATTCTGCGCCAGTTGTTCCCGATCCCGCATGACCGACCGCCCAATATCACCGACACTGGCCCCATCCACGAAGATGTAGCCGCCAGGGACGCGGGGACCAATGGTCAAGGAGCGATCGTCCAGCTCCAGGACGGCGCCATTTTCCACCACAGCGATGTTTTCGGCGGGGATGCCTAATTCACGGGCCATTCTGGCGTGCTGGCGCAGGTGGCGCAGTTCGCCGTGAATGGGCACGATGAAGCGAGGCCGCACCAGATTGATCATCAGCTTCATCTCTTCGCTGGCTGCGTGCCCGGAGACATGCACCAGGGAGACAGCATCGTAGAGTACTTCCGCTCCCCGCTGCATCAGCCGGTTGATGATGCGGTGGATCATCTCTTCGTTGCCTGGAATAGGGTGCGCCGAGAGGACCACGGTGTCGCCTGCTTGCACACGCAGATTGCGATGGTCTCCCATAGCCAGCCGCCCCATGACGGCGGTTGGTTCGCCTTGCGAGCCCGTGGCCATAATGGACACCTGGTGGGCAGGTAATTTGGCAGCTTCGCTGATATCAATCAACAACTCTTCGGAGATTTGCAGATAACCCAGGCGGCGCGCCATTTTGACGTTTTCACGCATGGAGCGACCGGTAATCGCCAGCTTGCGCCCATACTTCTGGGACATGTCGGCCACCAGTTGGATGCGTGAGATAAGGGAAGCAAACGTGGCCACAATGATGCGCCCTTTGGCATTGTGGAACAGGCGTTCAAATGCTTCTGTAATAACAGTTTCTGAAGGCGTCCAACCAGGGCGCTCGGCGTTGGTGCTGTCGGCCAGCAGGCACAGCACCCCGCGCATGGAAAATTCGGCCAGCTTGGCAAAGTCAGGCGGCCAGCCATCCGCCGGGGTGTGGTCAAATTTATAGTCGCCCGTGTGCACGACGATACCTACCGGGGTGGTGATGCCAAACCCCACGCAGTCGGGGATGCTGTGGGCCACATGGAACGGTTCGATTAAGAAGGAACCGATGGCAAAGGCATCGCCGGCCTGGATGGTGCGCAAGGTAACTTCTGAAAGCAGGTTAGCGCGGCGCAATTTGACTTCTAGCAGACCAATGGTCAGGGGAGTGGCATAAATGGGGGCATGAATATCGGCCATCAGGTGAGCGATAGCCCCAATATGGTCTTCGTGACCGTGGGTGATCAGGACTGCCTTGACTTTGTCTGTTTTGTCTAGCAGGTAATTGTAGTCCGGGATGATGGCGTCAATGCCCAGCATGTCATTTTCGGGAAACATGATGCCGGCATCTATCACCAAAATCTCGTCTTCATACTCCAAAACCGTCATATTCTTGCCGATTTCGCCGCATCCCCCCAATGGGATAATGCGTAATTTTGAACTCATAACTAATAATCTCCATCATATGCGGATAAACCGCAATAAGCACAACCTGCAAACCAGAAAGTAGACCTCCTGGCGGGGTGTTGTGCCGTGTTCATACAGGCAGGACAAACGTTTATGGGCAAACGGGCCGCCTGACTTCAGTTTTGCAAAATGAACCAGACGAGAAGGATAAGGGCGCTTTGCGCCAGGCATAGAAACGCAGTATAAAGCCAAAGCCATGTCCGCTGCACGCTGGACGACCCGGCACCCCCTGATGGTTGGGTCGGGTCGGCAACAGTAGCCACAACTGGGCGTGTACTCGTCACTTCCGGGCGAAACCGGATGACGCCCACGCTGATATTATCTTCGCCGCCTCGTTCGTAAGCCAGATGCAGTAGCGCTTGCGCCGCTGCGGCAGCGTCCTTTGCCTGGGACAGTATGGTCGCCAGATCATGATCGCTAACGTGGCGGATCAATCCGTCTGAGCAAAGTAGTAAAATGTCTCCA
>CAZDSN010000194.1:0-7186 GCA_964507675.1 uncultured Ardenticatenaceae bacterium
CGGTCGAGACATCCAGCGGATAATTTTCAAAGACGACAATGCTCTCAAATAACGGCTGCCCTGGCGGGACGCTGCTCCACCGCTGCACTTCAGCCAGGGAGCTGTGTTCATGGGCGCGCACAGCCAGCAGATCGGTTTGCAGCCGCTGCAGCCAGGGGATCAGCTTCTGCTCCCCTGGCAGGCGCACGCGCAAGGGAAGCGTGTTAATGAACAAGCCTACCGTCCCGGTCAGACCGTCCAGTTCGGCGGGCCGCCCAGCCATCGTCACGCCAAAGACGACGTCCGCTTCGCCGCTGTAGACGCTCAACAGCATGGCCCAGGCCCCTTGCACCAGCGTACTCAAAGTAAGTTGGTGTTGGCGGGCCAGGTCCGCCAACTGCGCTGTCACGCCAGCGGGCAGCGCAGCGTGAACCTGGGCATAATGACCGTCGCCGCGGTTAGCCTCATCAACGGAAAAAGGTGTGGCAGCAGTAAAACCGCGCAGCGTTTCCCACCAGAAGGCTGCCGCCGCCGCCGTGTCCCGCCGCTGCAGCCAGGCGATGTAGTCGCGGTATGGGCGCGGCGACGGCAGAGGGGGGAGAGCGGCAGGTTGTCGTCGCGCTTCGTAAAAGGTAAGAACATCGCGCAGGATAATGGGGCCGGACCAGCCATCCTTGATAATGTGGTGAAAAGTGACGACGACCTGATAGACGTCGCCGGCAATTTGAAATAGCGCCAGGCGGACTAATGGGGCTTTGCTCAGGTCAAAACTGCGCTGGCGGTCTGCCCGCAAGAACAGTTGGAGGTGGATCTCTTGTTCTGTGGGGGAAAGATGCCGGCAGTCCTGGCGCGTGAACGGCAGCCGCGCGTGTTGCAGCACCACCTGCAAAGGCTTCTCCCGCTTTTCCCACACGAAAGCCGTCCGCAGTGCCGGATGGCGCGCCAACGTTTGCTGCCAGGCGTCCAGAAAAGCGGCTTCATCCAGCGGCAGCGGCGTGTGCAGTGTCAGGATAAGCTGCTCCACGTACACGCCAGATTGTGGGGCGTGGAGTGTATGAAAAAGCATCCCTTCCTGCGTCGGGGAAAGGGGATAAATGTCCGCAATAGGGTTCTTCATCGCTGTCAATAATCGTCGTCCTGGGCAAACAGTGCCACCAGTTCATCCAATTCTGCCTGGTCAAGCCCGGCTTCCGGAAAATCTGAGGGCGTGAATTGGGTGGTTTCTTGTGCCTGGCAGTGGGCAATGAGGGTCTGTAGGCGCTGCTGGAATGTTTGCGCCAGGGTTTCAATGGTTGCTGGCTGGTGAAAGTGCGGGTTGTAGGTCCAGGCAACGCGCAGTTGTTGCTCCGTGACGCGCGCCGTCACATCCAGCAAATAGGGGCGGGGCGCGTGGGGATCGCGGTCTTGGCTGGTTTCCTGAACGCCGGCAAACAACGACGAATCCGCCGCCGGCGAGACCGCCGTCCACTGCGCAAGCTGGCCCAAATACAAAAAGCTAATTTGCGGCTGGGGCAGCGCCTGTAGTTGGGTCGCCAGTTCCCTCTGCAGAGACAAATAGCGCAGCAGTCCATAACCTACGCCCTGGCGAGGGATGGCCCGTAGTTGTTCCTTGACGGCGCGAATAGCCTCCCCTGGCTCAGCCGCGTCGCCGGGCAACCGCACGGGGAACAGGGTCGTAAACCAGCCCACCGTGCGAGAACAGTCGGGAAGCCCTTCCCCAATTTCGCGCCCGTTTTCCTCCAGGGCCAACAGCATGGAGTCCGCGCCGGTCCAGGCGGTTATGGTTTGGGCCAGGGCAGCCAACAAAATATCGGCCACGCCTGTCTGATAGGCGCGCGGGGCCTGGCGCAACAGGGCTTCCGTCTCCGCCTGGCTCAATGCGCACGTCGTTGAGTACGCCATTCCCATCCTATTTTCGCCTGGCTCAATCACGGCGCTGCTATCCAGCGGCAGTCCGTTGACGTTCAGGGAAGCCGCCTCCTGCCAGTATCTTATCTCCACTGCGGTCTCGGGCTGCGCCGCCAGGGTGTATAGGCGCTCTGCCCAGGCTTTGAAGGACGCAGTTTTGGCAGGCAAAATCAATTTGCCGCCCTGGGTAATTTGCTTGTAAGCGGTTTGTAAATCCTGCAAAATGATGCTCCAGGAGAAGGCGTCCACCACCAGATGGTGCGCAATTAGCAGCAGCTGATCCTGCGCTGGAGCGCAGCGAAAATAGATTGCTTGAAACAAGGGGCCGTCCGCCAGGTTCAGGCGCATCTGCCAGTCGGCTGTTTGCGCTTCTATTTCTCGCGCCTGGTTTGCGGCGGGCAGCGCCGCTAAATCAACGGTAACCAGCGGCGGCACAGCGGGGGCCGGGGCATATGCCTGCCGCCAGCCTGTTTCCTGCTGGCGGAAGCGGAGACGCAGGGCGTCGTGATGGGTCAATACAGCTTGCAGCGCCATGGCTAACGAGGATTCAGCCAGCGGCTGGCGCAGGGTTAAGCGCAGCGATTGGTTCCAGTGATGGGGGTGGGGGAATGGCTGGGTAAAAAACCAGGCCTGGATGGGCGTAAGCGGGACAACGCCTGCCGCCTCGTCTGGGAACGGCTGTCCATCATTGGTCGTTTGCGCCGCCTGCACTAGGGCAGTGATGGTCTGGTGCGTGAACAACTGGTTGGGGGAAAAACGCAATCCGTGTTGGCGGGCGCGGGAGAGAATCTGAATCGCCAGCACGGAGTCGCCGCCCAGCTCAAAGAAGTTATCCTGCACGCCAACTGGGGCAATGCCCAGCAATTCCTGCCATATCTGGCTGAGAATCGTTTCTGCTTCAGTGTGCGGCGGGACGTAAGGCGTCTTGACGCGGCTGCGGTCGTGGGCGGCAAGGGGTGGGGTGGGCAACGGGACTGTCGTCTGGGACTGGATGTGGCGGGTCAGTTCGTCCGGGTCGTGGGTGGAGACTAGCAGACGCGGTGCGGGCTGGTGCGCCAGAATTCGATGCAGGGCTTCCAGGGCGGCGGCGGGTTCCATGCCGGCAAGCATATCATCAACAACGGGCTGTGCCGGTCGCGGCTGCGCCAGGGATTGCCATTGGTCTGGGCTGGCGCGCTTCAAAGAGAACCCCTCCACGACCACCAGTTCGCTACCAGATTCATCTAGCAGCGTCAGGTCTACGGTGATCGTCTCGGCTTCT
This sequence comes from uncultured Ardenticatenaceae bacterium, assembly GCA_964507675.1. Classification (GTDB taxonomy): domain Bacteria; phylum Chloroflexota; class Anaerolineae; order Promineifilales; family Promineifilaceae; genus JAGVTM01. Next base: position 3,149 of record CAZDSN010000194.1, read on the forward strand.
GCCGGCAGCGGCGAAGCAAAACGGGCGTGGCTAAACAACTTTGCCGGCAGCGGGGCTTTGACCGTTAATTGGCGATAAGAAAGGGGAAGATAACTCCCCCCCTGCGCCGCATACTGCCCGGCAAAGCTAGTTGCCGCGTCCAGCAAGGCAGGATGCAACAGATAATCGTGCAAATCCGCCACATAAGCGGCATCCAGAGAAATCTCGGCCACCGCTTCTCCCTGACCTACGCGCAGCGTTCGCAGGCAGTTCCAACGGGGACCAAGTTGAATCTGGGCGCGCTGCAACGCCTCAGGGCTGACCAAAACCTCCTGGGGGCAGCGGGCAATCAGGCCGGGAATATCGCGTGGGGGCGCAGCTGCGGGTGTCAGGGGCGATACGTTCCCCTGGGCATGTGTCAGCCAGCCCGCTGCGCTCTGGCTTTGCACCTCGAACTGGTAGCCGGCTGCGCCTGGTTCCTCCCTTATCAAAACAACTCGTATTTCTCGCTCTTCCGTTGCCGCCACGATCAGGGGCGTGAGGAAGTACACATCGCGGAATTGCAGTTGCGTCCGCGCCGTATGGTGGGCAAAAGCAGCACGCGCCATTTCCAGGTAAACGGTTCCCGCCAGCGAGGGCTGGGACATAATGCGGTGTTCAGACAACACCCAATGGCGATCGGGATGTAGCCAGACGCGATAAACGGCGCGGTCGCCGGTCGCTGCAACTTGTTCCGCTAACAGGGGATGTATGAACTGGGATGGTTGGCGTTTCGGGTCAGGCGTAGCCATGCCCACGCCGCGCCACGTGTCCCAATTGACGGACAGGGTGAGCAAGCCGCCGCGATTGCTGCGGGCGCTGGCAACGGCGTCCAGGAAGGCGTTGGCTGCCGTATACGCTGCTCGCCCCGCGCCGCCTGTGACGGCGACCAGGGAAGAAAACAAGAACAGGAAGTCAATCGGGACGTCCGCCAGGGCCTGAGCCAGGTTCAGCGTTCCTGTCACTTTGGGGGACAGAATGGCGGCGGCAGTCTCAGGCGATAATCTTTGTATCAGACCGCCGCCAGAAATGCCGGCAGCATGAAACACCCCATTCAGCTCGCCAAAATGCGCCTGAGTCAGAGATAGGGCGCGCTCAACCTGGGTCAAATCGGTCACATCCGCCTGCACCACCAGTAGCTCTATACCCTGCGCCTGTAACGCTTGCAGTCGCCGCACAACGTCCGCCTGGGGATCGTTGGCTGCAACTTCCGGCCAGGCTGCGGGCGGTAGAAAGGGATCGCGGGTAAGCAGCAGCAGCTTAGCCTGCGCCGTCTGCGCCAGATATTCGGCTATATGCAAGCCAACGCCCCCCAGCCCGCCCGTGATCAGATAGACGCCGCCAGGTTTCAACAATGCCGGCAGTCGGATTTCCCCAACTGGCGGCAGAGTCACAGATTCAAAAGAGGGAACCCAGCGATCATGCCCGCGATGCGCCACAATACCTATCTCCGCCGTCGCCAGTTCGCGCAAGAGCAACGGCGTAAACTCCGAAGCCGCCAGATCAATGCTGCGACAGGTGATGGCGGGGTATTCCTGGGGAATGACGCGACAGGGGCCCAGCAGCGTCGCCTGGCACAGGCTATCGTTGCCGCCATCCGTTTCGCCGGCAACCGACTGCATTTGCCTTGAGAACAGGTCTATATGCAAGGGGGCGGCGCTGCCTGACAAGCCCAGGGCTTGCGCCAGGTAGATTGGCCCATAAAAACTGGCAACCAGGCGGTCTATCTCTGCCGCCAGGGGCCAGGCATACACAATGCGGTCAGGCGGGTGAGGAAACTGCGCCAGCAAGTGTTGGTAGTGCAGCGGCTCAGCGGGGTTGAGGTAAAAGGTGTTGTTGCCGGCAGTCTGAAACGTTTCCCCTGGATAAACTATGACAGGCGTACTTCCCTGGGCGCGCAGCGTGGCGCTCAGGGAAGAAATAAGTTGTTCGCTTTCGTGGCTGGCAAATAACAGCCAGACGCCAACGGGCAAATGGCTGTCAGTTGGCAGCAAAGTGCGTTTCCAGGAAGGCAGATAAAACCAATCGTCCAGGGCTTTCGCCACAGGCGCAGCAGGGGCAGATGTGATTTCCAACCAATACCGCTGCCGCTCAAAGGGATAGGTTGGCAGCGATACCTTCCGCTGGGGGGTGGGATGAAGCTGCAGCCAATCAATGGGCACGCCGCGTACCCACAGGTGGGCGACTGCTTCCAGCAGCACGGCGGCGTCCGATGCCGCGGTTTGGGGGTGACGCATGGAAGTAATAACGGTCTGGTTAATCTGCCGCCGCGCCAGTTGGGTCAAGATGTTGCCGGGTCCTACTTCCAGCAGCAGCGCCGCCTCATCGCCGCTAATTTGCGCCAGGCTGGCGGCAAACTGTACTGGCTGCCGCAGTTGCTGCGCCCAATAGTCGGGGTCTGTGGCCTGGTCGGGGGTGATCCAGGTACCACTGACGTTAGAAATGTAAGGCTGCTGAGGCGACTGCAAGGGAATAGAGCGCACGATGGTGGCAAAATCCTGCAAGATGGGATCCATCATGGGGGAGTGGAAAGCGTGACTGGTGGGCAGCAAGCGGCAGACAATGTTTTGCGCCTCCAGTCGCTCAGCCAGCGTTAGCAGCGGGGGCAGGGGCCCGGCAATGACGCAGCGCTCCCGCTCGTTAACCGCCGCCAGCGCCAGGTCGGACGAAAGCCAGGGCTGCGCCTGTTCGGGCGATAAAGCAACCGACAACATGCCGCCACCAGGCAGAGAGTGCATTAAGCGACCACGGGCCGCGATCAGTTTCAAGCCGTCCTCAAGGCTAAAAACCCCAGCCAGGCAGGCAGCGACATATTCGCCAACGCTATGCCCAAGCATTGCCTGCGGAACGACGCCCCAGGAGCGCCATAGACAGGCCAGTGCGTAGGCGATAGTAAATAACGCGGGCTGCGTCAATACGGTCTGGCTCAATTGCGCGGCTGCCGCTGCCGCCTGATGGGGCGGTGGGTAGAGCAAGGTACGTATGTCCACCCCCAGCAGGGGAGTCAGTTGGACGGCGCAGGCATCCACTTGTTGGCGAAAAACCGAGAATTCTTCGTATAGTTCTCGCCCCATATCCACATATTGACTGCCCTGGCCCGGAAACATAAAAATGACGGGCGGCGTCTTTACCGCAGCTGCCGCCGCTACCCCAAATGATGAGTCTGGCAGTCTGGCAAGGGCCTCAGCGATGTCTTCACAAACAAGAGCGCGACGGCAGCTAAAAGGTCGCCGTCCTGTTTGCAGGGTGTAGGCTACGTCGCCCAGGGAGAGGTCGGGGTTCTGCTGCAAGTGGTGGGCCAGGTTGCCGGCAAGCTGCGCCAGGGCTGTCTCGCTGCGGGCGGCAAGAGGCAGCAGGTAGGGGCCCTTTTCCGTTTTGGGCGCGGGCCGCGGCGGGGCGGCTTCGAGAATGACGTGGGCATTCGTGCCGCCAATGCCAAAAGCGCTGACGCCGGCGCGACGGGGGAAAGGATCGTTGGGCCAGGGGAGAAGTTGGGTGTTGACGTAGAAGGGCGTACTCGCAAAATCAATCTGCGGATTAGGCGTGTGATAATGCAGGGAAGGGGGAATCAGGCTATGCCGCAGCGCCAACACGGTTTTGATTAGACCAGTGATGCCGGCAGCCGCATCCAGATGCCCCACATTGCTCTTGACCGAACCCAGGGCGCAAATGGCGGATTGAGTGGTAAAAGGGCGGAACGCCTGCGCCAGCGCCTGCACTTCAATGGGATCGCCCAAAGGCGTACCTGTGCCGTGCGCTTCAATGTAGCGGATGGTATCTGCCGGCACGCCCGCCGCAGTCAGGGCAGCCGTAATAACCGCCGCCTGCCCGGCGACGCCAGGCGCAGTGTAACCCACTTTGGCCGCGCCATCATTGTTGACCGCCGTACCTTTGATGACGGCATAGATGGTATCCCCATCCTGCTGCGCCTGTGACAATCTTTTGAGGACGGCCACCCCTACACCGCTGCCAAATACCGTGCCCTGCGCCTGGGCGTCGAAGGGGCGGCAATGTCCATCA
>CAZDSN010000195.1:0-7180 GCA_964507675.1 uncultured Ardenticatenaceae bacterium
GGGTAAGCCAGCTCAGACTGCGCGGGCACGCTACCCGAAAAATAACGCCAACCATCCGGGGGATAACCGTCTGTCTCTGCCGGCAGCAATTTAACCTGAATCATCTGGCTGGACACTGTCTGCAGACGGGCTTCCAGACTGATACGGTCCAGGTTACTGTCGCCGCTAAAGGCATTAAAATCATCCTCTTGTCCCTCATCCGATCCAGACCACACCCAAAGCCCTAGCCGTTGCGGCTGTCCAGGCAGCGGCAGCACCGGATGGGGTTGAGGGCCGCCAACAGCCAATGTATCCAGCAGTTGGGGAATAGGCTGCGCGGCAAAGTCAGACCGGAATGCCGTCAATTCTGCATAGACCAGGGGATCAATCGCCCACAATTCAAAACGCCCAACGCCGCGTCCCTGGGCTACCGATCCGGCTGAGCGGAAAGCCGCGCTGCTGCCGGACACGGACGGCATAACTTGCAGCGTTTCCACAGGTAAGGGGAAAGAAGACTCCAGACGCAAATCACTACCCGTCGCATACACCGCGCGTTCCAATTCGCTCAAATCCAGCGTGGCATTGATACCTGTGGATAGCAAACCTAACGACATGGCCAACGTCAGCAGCAGCACCAGACGAGCTACGTGGGTAGGGTTACGGGAAGTTTGCCACATAGCCAGCGCCGTGGGCAGGCCCCGTCCCCGCGCTGCCAGCGCTGCGCCCGCCCGCAGCGCCAGCGGAAACACGCGTAGCAAAATCGTGCCCGTGCCCAATAGTAACGCCAACGGAGACAGCAGCAGCAGCCAATCAATTTGCGTACCGCCATTGCTGCCCAAAATGCCCCCATAGAGACGCAGCCGCCATAATAATATGAGTCCGCCCACCAGGAGGAAAACGTCCAGATAAAACCGCTGCCACAGCGGCGGACGGGTGTCACGGGTAACTGATTGGGTGTGGGTGACAATGCTGCGGCGCAGCGCCGGACCAACAGGCAGCAGCAAACCGCCTAAACAGGCCAGGGCGCCAATGCCGGCAGCCAACCAGGCGGCCTGGCTCAGACTCAGGTTCCAACTTCCCTGGTTGACATCACGCAGCGGCCCCCATACCCCCAGGCCGCGCACCAGGGCCGCCCCCAGCACAGGCCCGCTGAGAAAGGCCACCAGGCTGATCAACAAGGCTTCGCCTGCCTGCACCCGAAAAATCTGGCTGCCCGACGCGCCACGGCTGCGCAAGACGGCAAACTCCCGTTCAACCTGTTTCACCGACAAGGCGGCGACCATAATGACGTAATAGAGGGCCAGCAGCACCACTTCTGCCGTCAGCAGCAGCAGCGGCGCGCGAATGGCGTCGGATTGGGCGGCAAAGCTGGCCAATACACCGCTCACCCGGGTCGTGATAACCGGGCGGGTGGGCATCATGTCCAACAAATCAAAAATAAGACCATCCAGACGGGCGCGCAGCAGGGGAATGTCTATCACCGAAACGGTGGCAGGATCAAACAAAACGTTCCAATAAAGTTCAACCCGTCCACCCGTAAAGTAGGTCTCAGCCACAGGAAAGAACTGATCAGCAGGGACAAAGGCGTTAAATTGGGCGCGCCAGCGTTCATCTGATTGCGCCCGCAGGGGATTGAGGGAGCCCGCCCAGTAAGAATCGCGGGGGTTTTGGGGGCGGAGGATGCCGGCAATTTCCAGCCATAGTTCAGGGGCAGCGGCGCTGCGGTTACGGCTCAGAGGCAAACGATCCCCCACCTGCAGATCATAAGCGTTAGCCATCTCTTCGCCAATGGCTACGGCAATCGTCTCTTCCCCCACAAAAGGGTTCTCTGGGAAAACACCCTCTATCAATTCTGTTTGGGCAGCCAGCACCTCATCAAAACTGATATTGACTCGATCTGTTTCTACAACGCTGTTCTCTATCCAGGGGAAGAGCCAGTTGGTGCCTGCCTGTGAAATTATCTGCTGCAAATAAGGGCCAAAACGACGGTCGAACAGTTCATCTACCTGGCTGTTCAGGTCAGCATAGGTGTCGGGCGCGGCGGAAATGGAAAAGACTGTGACGCGCAGGGCGCGGTTTAAGGCGTCCCCGGTGACCAGAGTATTGCGCAGACCGAACTCCACCACTGTGTTGACCAGCATGGGACCACTGGCCAGCAGTCCCGTAGACAACATAACGCCCAGGCTGAGTGTGAGCAGAATTTGCCAGTGAAATACCGCTCGCCGCAAAATGAAACGGAGAAAATTCATAAACCAGAATAGGGATTACAGAAGGCTGTGAGATAGTTGTAATCTATCGCACATCATGATTACAACCGCCCAGAGCATAGGCAGTGGGGTAGCGGGTGAAAAAGACGCGCCACTCATCCTCCTGAAAACGCATCTTCAGTTCGCCCACATTGCGCCCATCTTTAATCAAATCCACGCGCACGAGGCCAGGTTGGCTTTGCGGATATACTTCGTAGGAGAGATCACTGGCGGCGATCCGGTCTGTACAACGTGTTAGGCCGCTCCATATACGCACAACGGCGCTGCGACGGCTGCCGGCATTGGTGTAAATGCGGGTCAGGGTGGTCTCGTTTCCACTCAAGGCTGCCTGGACAATCGCTTCTGCCAGGCGGTCGGGAGGCAGGTCCAGGCCATGCGGTATCACCAGGGCAGGCGATGCAGCGGGAGCACTCAGGGCAGTAGATTGCTCTACAGAATTAGCGGGCGCTATGGCGCCTGCCGGAACCGCTTCTGATAGGCTCTCCACGGTTGGCGTCACCAGCAGGTCGCCGCCTGTATACATCGGCATCTGTCGCGCAAAGAGGAAAACGGTGATCACCAGCAGCAGCGTCAGCGAGACGCTGGCAAAATGGCTTGTCATGCGCCAGGTGCGCTGCAAAAACAAAGCCCGCCGCATGCGGCGGTACACTGCCTGTTGAATACGGGTAGACGCCTCCGCGGATAACAGAGGACGGTTGCGGGCGGCCTCCCAGTGCAGTTCCTGCTCCAGATTCCGGCTCTCAGCCAGAGCCTGTTGGCAGGCATCACACTGGTCCAGATGGCGGGTGATGGTGGCTTTGTGACGTGGAGAAAGAGCGCCGTACTGGTAAGCGATGAGGTTGGCGCGGATATGCCGGCATGTCGCCCCTTGTTTAAAACCTGGTACAAAACGAGTTAGCCAAAGCCAGATACGCTTAGCCCACATAGCCTTTTACTTCCACGTTAGCGCTGCTTCTGCGCTCCCTCACTGCATCCATCAATTGCGCAGTTCATTAGCGGGCATACCTGCATCAACCACCTGCCCATCCCTGGCCATAGCCCGCAGCCGTTCCCGGGCTGTATTCAAACGGGCATACACCACACTGATGCGCAAATGCAGCACCGCGGCGATTTCCTCGCAAGATAAATCCTGGTGATAACGCAAAATGACGGGCAGGCGATATTTGTCGTCCAGTTGCTGTACCAGGTCCCACAAACGCTGCCGTTCCAGACGCTCATCCACCTCATGTGGTAAATTATGGTCGCTGGCACGGCCATATACCCATTCCAACGACAAAGCGCGTCGCACCTTTAATCGCCGCAGCTTATCCCGGCACAGGTTGACCACCAGGCGCGTCATCCACGTCTCAAAGGAAGATTCGCCGCGGTAGCTTCTGATCCGCTCCAGAATACGAATAAACGCATCCTGTACCGCATCCTCAGCATCCTGTTCATTGCCCAGGATAACGATAGCCAGACGATAAATACGCGCTTCTTGAGCGCGAAATAGTTCCGTAAAAGCAGCCAATTCACCTTCCTGGCAGCGATGGATCAGGTTATCGTTGTCGCTCATACAGGCATTGCCATCGTTTCGTTCCGTCCTGAGTCATTAGACGCGCAAGTTTGATTATTTTTGTGAAAGCTGCTAGCAATAGTTTTACGCTGCGCCGCCATCCCAAACAAGTCAATCATGTTTCCACTTTACCCACGCCTGCGAATCTTAATGCAAATCCCCCAAATAACCAACCTGACCTGCTCCCTTCTTCGTTCTCCCTTCTTCCTTCTTCCTTCTTCCTTCTGCTATAATGGACATTGGAGGTATCACTTATGGCAGGCAGTCCGTTACGTACAAAAACCCCAACGCTGGATATATACATTAAGTTGGCGCAATATCCCATTCTGGCAGACCGCATCCGCGTCCGTATGCGCGAGGAAATGTTCACGCGCGGCGTTATCACGGAAGAAGCGTTTGAGGAGGAAGTTAAAGAAAAAGCCATTGATTCACAGAAGACAGAAGGGCTGCACGATCCTTTCCACCAGGAGCCAGCTACCATCTGGGAGCAGCGCAAGAGCCGCATTCGTGACTTTCATACCGATTTTTACTTCGGGCACAACCTGCCGTTGCAAATCTTCGAGGACATTGTCTATGAGGTGTTAACGCACCAACACTCAGATGCTGGCGCCCGCGCTTTACGCTTCAATCCCGAACTGGCGCCATGGGATATGCTGTTCCGCCAGGGCATGACCTACGAGGAGATGGAGCCACAAGAGCGGGAACAATACAAACACCACCTGGAAGAGATTAAGGTTGTCTTGCTCAAAGGGATGGTCAGTGACCAACTGCGCTACATTGGTATTGCCAAGAAAATCTTTACGGTGCAGGACTTGTACCAGGTATTTCAGCGTCGTATTGGCGGCGGTAAGATTGGCGGTAAAGCAGCCGGAATGCTGTTGGCCTGGAAAATTCTGCGCCAACAAGACTCAGCCTACGGGCCAGACATTAGCGAGCACATTGAGATTCCCGACTCCTACTTCCTGGGTACGGACGTTATCTATGAATTCCGCACGGCTAATGATCTGGATCATTTGATGAACCAGAAGTACCGCCCTGTCGCCGAAATTCGCGCTGATTATGCCCAAGTGGTGCAGGCGCATCTCGATGGGCGGTTCCCCGACGCCATTGTCAGCAACCTGGAAGCCGTGCTGGAAACTATGGGGGATTCTCCCATCATTGTGCGTTCTTCCAGCTTGTTAGAGGATAATTTTGGCTACGCTTTTGCCGGCAAATACAACAGCTACTTCTGTCCCAACCAGGGTTCACGCGAAGAAAACTTGCGCGATCTGCTCAACAACATTAAGCGCGTCTACGCCAGCACCCTCAACCCTGACGCTATCCTTTACCGCCGCCGCCATGACCTGATTGACTACGATGAACGCATGGCTGTCCTTATCCAGCAGGTGCGCGGCACACGGCATGGCAAATACTTTTTCCCCAGCCTGGCCGGGGTCGGCTTCAGCCAAAACCCCTTCCGCTGGAACAAAAAGATACGGCGCGAAGATGGTTTTCTGCGGCTGGTGCTGGGCATGGGAACCCGGGCCGTGGATCGCGTGGACCGGGATTACCCGCGCATGATCGCCCTCAGCCATCCCCGTCTACGTCCGGAGACCACGCCTCAGGCTGTAAGCCAATATTCCCAGCATTACATGGACGTGATTGACCTGGAGAAAAACGAACTGCGCAGCCTCCCTATTGCTGACGTGTTGGCTACCGACTTTCCTGACCTGCGTTACGTGGCCTCTGTCTATAAAGATGGCTACTTACAAAACTTGCTGTCCACCAACTCGCTCACAGATATCCAGGACGCGGTACTCACGTTTGATTACCTGACCAAAGACCAGAAGTTCACCCGCCTGATGCGCACCGCCCTCATCCGCCTGGAACAGACGTATAACGTGCCCGTAGATATCGAATTTACGGTGGATATTATCCCCCACTACCCGTACCCCGATTACAAATTACAGGTACTGCAATGCCGGCCCCTGAGCCAGCGCACCGACGGCGGGGACGTCTCCATCCCTCAAGACATCCCAGAGGGGGATATTTTGTTTAGCACCTACAACCTGATCCCCGACGGTAAAGTAGAAGGCATTCGCTATATCGTGTTTGTAGACCCGGTTCTCTACCGCCAGATCCCCGACCAGACCATCAAATTGGAGTTAGGAAGAGCCATCAGTCGCCTGAATACGCTGCTGGAAAAGGAGATGTTCATCCTGATAGGACCAGGACGCTGGGGCAGTGCCAACCTGGAACTGGGCGTGCGCGTTACCTACGCTGATGTCCACAACACCAAAGTGTTGATCGAAATGTCCGTTATGCTGGAAGATGGCGTACCCGACCTATCCTATGGGACGCATTTTTTCCAGGATCTGGTCGAAGCAGGCATCCACGCTTTGCCGCTGCACCTGGAGAATCCGCGCAGTACGTTCGACTGGACCTTCTTCCGTAACTCACCCAACCGCCTGGCCGAACTGTCGCCCGTAGACGCCGGCCTGGACCCCTATCTGCGGGTGATTGATATCACCCGCGAAACAGGCAATCGCTGCCTGAACATCTATATGGATGGCTCCCGCGATGAGGCAGTAGGGTTCCTGGTAGATGGCGATTGGCGCGTAGGCGACAAACAGGGAACCGTATCTACTTTCTGAGAGGATCGGTGGACGCCCAGACCTGGGGCAAATGGATAGTATGCCACGCCCGCTGTGGTAAAGTTGTTGACTCACAAGAACTTGTGTTCTAAAATTCTGCTATTCGTCTTCTCTACTCTGGCCAGTGTCCTCATCACACCGTCAGGCTAGTAGTTAGTGTTACCAAGAACCTGCCACAAAACAAGGAGAATCCTGCCATGAAACTGGGATACCGCGTGCAGATTGCCATTGGCGTGGCTGATCTGGCTGAGTCATTGGATTTTTATCACCGGTTGGGGTTTGTGGAGGTGGCTGCCAGCCAAGAGCCGTACCCCTGGGCGCAGTTGACGGACGGGCAGAATCTTATCTTGCTCAATCAGGACGGCATGATCTATCGGGGGCTGATTTATTTTACAGATGATGTGGCCGCGCGCGTGCAGCATGTGGAAGATGCCGGCATTCCCTTCGCCCACAAAACCGAGCACAACAACCAGGTAGTGCAAGCCATCCTTTTTAACGATGCGCAGCAGTTTGGCGTTAATCTGTTGGCGCACGACGCCAGCGACCTGTACCAGCCCACAGGCGAACCCATCACCCGCTGTGGCAAATTTGGCGAGTTTGCCATCCCCGTGTCCGACATCCAGGAAGCCTATCAGTTCTGGCACACCCTCGGCTTTTCCAAATTGGGCGGCAATTTTGACCCGGCCACAGGCGAGAGCGATGGCAGTTGGGGCCCCTATACCTGGGCTATCCTTTCCGATGGCTTAATC
>CAZDSN010000196.1:0-7144 GCA_964507675.1 uncultured Ardenticatenaceae bacterium
CCCAACTGCTGCGTGACGGCGATCGCGTTTTGACGCACTGTATCGCCGGGGCGGCTCTATGCTGGATGCTCTGGTATGCCAGACTGGATGGTAAACGTATCCATCTCTTCCCCAGCGAGACCCGACCCTATTTCCAGGGCGCGCGGCTGACGGCTCAATCCTGTGTGGAAATGGGCATTGATTGCACCTTGATTACCGATGGCATGTCTGCCCACCTGATGAGCCAGGGGCGGCTGGATAAGTTTATCTGCGCCGCCGACCGCCTGACGTTGGACGGTCATATTACTAACAAGGTGGGCACATTGCAGCACGCTATCGCCGCCAATTATTTCGGTTTGCCCTTTTACGTGTTGGGTTATGATGGGCCAGACCCCCACAGCCCGACAGCGGCGGATATTGTGGTTGAAGAGCGCGATCCGGTGAGTATATTTGAGGCGCGCGGACGTGAAGGCGTGGTGCGCACAGCGGTTGAAGGCATCAACGGCGCCTATCCTGCTTTTGACATCACGCCGCCACACTTGATTGAAGCAATTGTTACTGATCGCGGCGTCTTTCCACCCACGTTACTACGCTGCTATTTTCAATGAAGGAATACATGATGACTACCCTGGTTAACACGAATGGCGCTGCGGCCATTGCGGAACTGCCGGCAGCAGGCACAAAGCCTGTAGCGGTCAGTCCAGACCTGGTTGTAGGCGGGACAGCCGTGGTGATTATGGCTGGCCCGTGCGCCGTAGAAAGTTATGAACAGACGAGAGCAGTGGCCCAGGGTGTGGCGAATGCCGGCATTCCCATTCTGCGCGGCGGCGCCTTCAAACCGCGTACGTCCCCTTACAGCTTTCAGGGTTTAGGTCGCGCGGGATTGGAAATTTTGCGCCAGGTTGCCGATGAATTTGGCCTGCTGGTCATTACCGAAGCCTTGGGTGTGGCCCACGTTGACCTGGTCTGCCAATACGCCGACATCATCCAGATTGGCAGCCGGAACATGCAGCATTACCCGTTGTTGTGGGCTGTGGGCGAGACGCAAAAGCCCATCCTGCTCAAGCGCGGCTTTATGTCCACCATCAACGAATGGTTGATGGCGGCAGAACACATTATCAGCCGCGGCAATGACCGCATCATCCTTTGCGAGCGCGGCATCCGCACCTTTGAAACGGCCACGCGCAACACCCTGGACACCAACGCGATTGCCCTGATCAAACAGAGTACCAGCTTCCCGGTGCTGGGCGACCCCAGCCACGCCGCCGGCCGCGCCGACCTGGTTATCCCGGCCGCCCGCGCCGCCCTGGCTGCGGGCGCAGATGGGCTGTTGGTGGAGTTCCACCCAGACCCGGCGGCAGCCCTGTCTGATGCGGAACAGGCGCTGCCCGTAAGCGCCATTCCCCTGTTTATGAGCCAGGTCGCCCGCATAACGGCTGCTTTAGGGCGTACGCTGGGGCAGGCTGGTTGACGCGCCAGCCTGGCCTGCTATGACATCCTTCTTCCTCTCCCTGGGCTACGTTGGTCTTTTCCTGATCAGCTTTCTGGCAGCGACCGTACTGCCTCTTGTTTCGGAGGTAGTGGTTGTTGCCATGCCGCCGCTGGGGTATGACGTCAAGCTGGTGGTGTTGACGGCTACCCTGGGTAACTTTCTAGGCTCCCTCACGAACTATTTCATTGGATTGAAGGGAGGGGATTTTGTATTGGCCCGCTATATCAAAGCGCAGCCGGACAAACTGGAGCGCGCCCGGCAGTTGTATCACCGGTGGGGGCCCGTGATCGTTTTTTTCTCCTGGGTTCCGGTGATAGGCGATCCGTTAACGGTCGTTGCCGGCATGTTCCACCTCCGGCTGCGTGTTTTTGCCTTCTGGGTTGTCCTCGGCAAAGGCGCCCGCTACCTGATTCTACTCGGCGTCGCCAGCGAAGTCGCTACCCTCTTCTCTCGTTGACCCTTGCCTGTGAGCTGTTGCCTGTTAATTCCCTCTTGCCGCGCTCCACATTTCCGCTATCCTAGAATGCAACCCTGATCGCATAAACAACCTGATAATACAACCATTCCCATGAACCCATTCCACTACCTGTTCGACAAGTTGTTTCCCCTTATTCGCTTTGTCTATGAAAAAGTGCGTGGGCACGCCTGGTTCCACGAAATCACTCCCCAACTGTGGTTGGGCGGCGCTCCGCACTACCAACGCGACTACGACTTTCTGCTGCAAAATGGCATCAATGCCGTCGTCAATATTCGCGCCGAACGAGAAGACGATGTGGACCATTACCAGGCGCACGACATTGCCTACATCCAACTCCCTGTCCTGGACATGACCGTCCCTTCCCATGACGCCCTCAGCGAGGGGGCAGCCTTCATCCACGATCAGGTGCAGGCGGGACGCACGGTGCTGGTACACTGCGCCAAAGGGCGGGGGCGATCCGCCACGCTGCTGGCGGCCTACCTGATGAAATACCAAAACATGACGTTTACTGCCGCCAATGACCTGATGCGCAGCAAACGCTCCCTGACCAAACTGGAAGGTCGTCACCAGCGCCAGCTTGAAAGCTGGCTGGTAGCCGAACAGATTGCCTTATAGGTTCCAAACCGGCCATGCACCAAACGAAAGTCACCCCATCGCGCCAACAATACCTGGAGGCCAAACGACAGCATCCCGATGCCATCGTCTTTTTCCGGCTGGGCGACTTTTACGAAACATTTGACGACGACGCCAAAACGGTAGCCCAGGAGTTAGACCTGGTCTTGACCAGCCGCCCGGTGGGCAAGGACCAGCGCGTGCCTATGGCCGGCGTCCCTCACCACGCGGCCGAGGGATATATTACTCGCCTGATCGCCAAAGGGTTCAAAGTAGCCATTTGCGAACAAATCGGCAGCGAAACGATTAACGGTCTCATGCCGCGGGAAGTCGTGCGCGTCTTTACGGCGGGCACGGTCATAGAGCCAGGCATGTTGGACGCGCGCCGCCCCAACTACCTGGCCGCTGTTATTTTTGATGGCGATCGGGCCGGTCTGGCCTACGCCGACATTAGCACGGGCGACTTTGCGGTTACCCAAATCCCTAACCGGCAGGCACTGTTAGAAGAGTTGGCTCGACTTGCGCCTGCTGAACTGCTGCTGCCGGACAATGAATACAGTCTGAGCGATGTGGCTGCGACGATCAGCCGGCTGCCGCACTGGCGCTTTGAGGAAGGGAACGCCCGCCAGACATTGCTGCGCCACTTCGATGTGCCCACCCTGGACGGTTTTGGCTGCGAAGGCAAGCCGCTGGCCGTGCGCGCTGCTGGGGCTATCTTGCATTACTTACAGGAAACGCAGCGGGGCGCCGTGGGTCAGATTCAGCGCCTGTCCACCTACAGCGTTGATGGGTATATGGCGCTGGACAGCGCTACCCGTCGCAATCTGGAATTGACCGAATCGCTGGGAGGAGAGAAGAAAAACTCGCTGTTGGGCGTGTTGGACCAGAGTGTCACGGCTATGGGGGCGCGGCTGCTGCGCGAACGCCTAACGCGCCCCTTACTGGATGTGGATGCCCTGAATAGGCGCCTGGATCAGGTGCAATGCCTGTTTGCAGACGGCTTGCTGCGCGCTGAAACGCGCGTCTTGCTGAAAAGCATTCCTGACCTGGAACGATTGACAAACCGTGTGGTAGGAATGCGGGCTACGCCGCGCGATTTGGAAAATATTGGCGTGGCGCTGGCGGCTGTGCCTGATCTGCAGGCCCTGATAGGCCACTTGCCGGCATTAACCGTTCTGACAGCAGCCTTGGATCCCTGTGTAGACATTACCCGGCTAATCGCCCAGGCGATTGCAGACGAGGCGCCTACCAACTTAAACAAGCCTGGCGTCATCCGGCCTGGCTTCTCTGCTGAATTAGATGGGATTATGCGCTCCTCCGCGCACGCCCGCACCTGGGTGGCGGAGTTAGAACCGCACGAGCGGGAGCGCACGGGCATCGCGTCCCTTAAAGTGGGCTTCAACAAAGTTTTTGGCTATTACATTGAGGTCACCAGGGCCAACACCAAACACGTTCCCCCAGATTACATCCGCAAACAAACGCTGACCAACGCCGAGCGATATATTACGCCTGAACTGAAGGAGTACGAGACCCTTATCCTCAACGCCGAAGACCGCATCCTGGAAATCGAGCGCCGCGTATTTACCGAGGTATGCCAGCAAGTGGCGCTGGCAGCTAAACGACTGCTGGCTACGGCGCAAGCCCTGGCTCAAATTGACGTGGCGGCTGCTCTGGCGGAAGTAGCCGCCAACCGGGGTTACGTGCGACCAACGCTGACGTCTGATGGAACCTTGCACATTGAGGGGGGCCGGCATCCGGTGATTGAACAGCAGCCGCTGTTGACCCGTTTTGTGCCTAATGATACGCAGTTTACGGAACGGGAGCGCATTCAACTGATCACGGGACCGAATATGTCGGGCAAAAGTACATATCTGCGGCAGGTGGCATTGATTACGTTGCTGGCGCAGATTGGGGGGTTTGTGCCGGCATCTTCCGCCCATATTGGCCTGACAGACCGCATCTTCACCCGGATTGGCGCCCACGATGAACTCCACGCGGGTCGCTCCACCTTTATGGTGGAAATGGTGGAGACTGCTCAAATCCTCAACCACGCCACCCACCGCTCTCTGCTCGTTTTAGACGAAATTGGGCGCGGCACCAGCACTTATGATGGTTTGAGCATCGCCTGGGCCGTTGTCGAATATTTACATAACCATCCCCGTCTGAAGCCGCGCACCCTGTTTGCCACCCACTACCACGAACTGACGGGCCTGGCCGATATTTTGCCCCTGGTTATTAACTACAACGTCGCCGTCGCCGAGGAAGGAGACGACGTAATTTTCCTGCATCACATCGTCCCTGGCAGCGCCGACCGCAGCTACGGTATCCACGTGGCCCAACTGGCCGGCCTGCCCCGCGACGTGATCAACCGCGCTAACGACATTCTCAAAGAACTGGAAGCCCACGCCCCTACTGCCGCCGTCAACCCCAGCCATTTACGCTCCGCTCAACAGATCGCCCTTTTCCCTGAAGCCAGCCCGGTGCTGGAAGAACTGGAACAACTGGACGTGACCAGCATGACGCCGCTGGAAGCGATCAATAAACTGTATGAGTGGAAAAGACGGTATGGTAACAGTTAACGGAAAACAGTCAACAGAAAACAGTCAACAGAAAACAGATAACGAAAAACGAGCGGTCTTCTGTAAGGGAGTGGGATGATGGCCAAAGGAGATATTGTTTTCCGTTGATGATGATTAACCACCTCGTCGTGCGGCGGCTGTTGCAATTGAGCCTGATCGGCCTGGCGCTGCTAGATGTCTTTGCCCTGGTCCGCATTGTCAGCCGCGTGCAAGATGACCAGGGCGGCGTGGATTTTCACGCTTACTGGTTCTTTGGCCACTTCGTGCGCCAGGGGGAGAACCCGTACACCGCTTTTGCTGGCTACGCCGAGCCTGAACTGCCCATAACGTATCTGGATGGGGTAACCACCACGACGCTGCCTGTCGCCCGCCCGGGCCTGGCGCGCACGCCGGCAAACACGGCCCCGCTGCTGCTGCTGTTATCCCTGTTTTCCTGGTTTTCCTGGCCGGTGGCGCAGTGGATGTGGCTGGCGGTTAACCTGGTTTTGATGGGCTGGACGCCGTGGTTGGCGCTGCGGCTGCTGCCGGCATCTCCCCCTCGCCTGGTCTGTTGGTGGGTAGCGCTGGCCTTCTACGGTTTTGCTGGCGTGCGTGTGGCCGTCTGGTCAGGCCAGACAACGCTTATCGTTTTCACCCTCATGCTGCTGGCGCATCGCGCCGTAGAACGCCATCCCTGGTTGGCTGGACTTGCTCTGGGGGTGGCCCTTTCCAAATATTCTCTGGCGTTGCCATTGGCGCTGCTCTGGTTGTATCGCCGCCGCTGGTTGCCCCTGGTATTCGCCCTACTGACCCAGGCAGCCGGACTTCTTATCATTTCCACTCTGGCTAATGGCGACCTGGTCCAAACCGTTCGCCTTTACTGGCAAATTCTGCTGCGCCACACCAACCAGCCAGGCATTCATCTGGGCGGCCTGTGGCCCGAATCCGTTACCTGGCAAGTTGTCGCTGCCGCCATAGTCAGCGTCATTGTGCTGACTGCCGTATGGCGCTGGGGGCAGCGGTCGCCAGGAGCCGCGCCGTATACTGATTTGCTGCTGCTGGCTGTGCTGTCGTTGGGAACCGTGTTGGCAGCCTATCACCGCATTTATGATGTGGTTCCCGTTATCCTGTTTCTGGCGGCAACTGCCTATACCTTGTCCCATCCGCCGCCCTGGTTGGCGGCGCGGCAGCAAGCGGGCGTGGCGCTGGCGGCGGCAGCGGTGGCGGGGATGCTATGTTTGCCTGGGGAGGTGATGGGGCGGATTTTGCCGGCATCTCTGGCCTCACTCTATCTGGCAGCCGCCAACGCCTTGATCACCGCCGCCCTGCTGTTGGCGCTGGCTGGTACAATCTGGCTGGTCAGGCGAGTTTCAACTGCATGACGTGGCGGCGATAGCCGGCGCGTCCCACTTCGCTGAATCCAGCTTCCTCAAAGGTGGGCACAAACCCCATAAAGCGGTAACTGGGCGCATCGGGATCAACCGGATAGGCCTCGACAATCGTGGCCCCCTGCTGCCGCGCATGGGCTACCGCCGCCTGGATCAGACGCTGCGTCATGCCTTGTCCCCGCAGCCGCCGCACCACGAAGAAGCAGGCGATTGACCAGATGTTGGCGCTGCCGGCATCCTTCACCAGCCGCCGATAGGTTGACCGCGGCGCAATCGAACACCAGGCCACCGGTTCCTCATCCAGATAAGCGAGCAGCCCAACGGGCACGCCTGTCGACACCCGCGCGGCCATCGCCGCTTTTTTGCTGGCGCCATCTGTTTGTTTGCGTTCCGCCGGCGTGGCCCGCCACACCATACACCAGCACGCCTTTGGCCCGCCGCGACTCTCAAATAGACGCGCAAAATCTGCCCAGCGGTCTGTGTCCACCACACGAAATACCAGTGCATCCAGATTAACAGGTTTGGTCAATGTCTGTGCCACTGTTTAAGCCTTACTGGTCTGGCTGGAATCGTTTACATTCGCGATGCGGCTCATTAGTTTGACATAACACTGTCAAGGTCGAAGTTTCTGCTGTTC
>CAZDSN010000197.1:0-7127 GCA_964507675.1 uncultured Ardenticatenaceae bacterium
CAACTGACAGAAATGCTGTACACGCTGGGGATGCTGCTGGCAAATGATCAGACGCCGCCGCTGCTGCACTTCACCTTTGGCCTGATGGGGCTGGCAATGACGGCGGCGCTGGCGGATCGTTATTTCAGCCGGCAAGTGGCCTGGATCGCCCTGGCGCTGCTTCTTTCTGGTGCGTCGTTCGTGGATCTGATGACGCGCTCCTACGCCGAAATGTCGCTCTTTTTCTATTTGACCATGACGCTGTACGCCTTGCTACGCTGGCGTGAAGGGTATGTGGCCGGAGAGGAAGAGCGAGGCTGGTTGTGGCTGGCCGGCGCCGCCGTGGGGCTGGCCGGCGGCGTGAAGTACACAGCAGCCATCACGCCGTTGGCTGTAGCGCTGCTGGTACTCTGGACGGCGCGGGGCGCAGGCTGGCGGGCGCTGGGGATGTACCTGGGCATTGTGGGCGGCGTGGCGGGCGCGTTGGCGCTGCCCTGGCTCCTGAAAAACTGGCTGCTGACGGGCAGCCCCACTTATCCTTTCCTGTTTGATAACGCGCTCTACTGGGATGCCTGGCGCGGCCATTTCTTTGATCGCCCTGGCAGCGGTTTGTGGCCCGGCCAACCGGCGCGGCTGCTGCTGGCGTCGTTGGAAGCGACGATATTGGGCACTGCCGGCAGCAGCGTCTATGACGCCACCATTGGTCCCTTTATTTTGACGCTGCCGCTGCTGCTGCCGCTGGTGTGGCGGGGCTTGCTGCCGGCAGAACGGAAAACAACGGCGGCGCTGCTACTGTTCCTGGGCGTTCACTATTTGTGGTGGCTGGCAGGGTTAGCCCGGTCGGCGCTGGCTTTCCAGACGCGGCTGCTCATGCCCATTTTTGCGCCTGTGGCCGTGCTGGGCGGCGTAGCGTTAACGCGAATCTCCTTTCTATCCCGTCCCTACTTAAAGCTGGATTGGCTGGCCCGCACCCTGGTCAGTTTCACGCTGGCGCTACTGCTGTTTACCGTCGTCATGAACTTTCTGCGGGTTAACCCGTTGCCGGCAGTGGTCGGGTTGGAGTCCAGAGAGAGTTATTATGCGCGCCATTTAGGCGACTACGCTGCGGCTATGACGGTGGTGAATGAACTGCCTGCGGCCGCGCGGGTGCAGTTTTTATGGGAACCGCGCAGCTACTTGTGCCAGATAGATTGCCGTCCTGATGGGATTTTGGACGCATTTCTGCATTTGACGCAGGCGCAGGGGCTGGATAGCGCCGGCATCGCCGCGCAGTGGCAGCGTCAAGGCATCACGCATATCCTGTTCCATCAGGCCGGCTATGAGTTCATCCTGGCGGATCAGTTTGATAGGGTTGGCGCGGGCGAGCAGGCTGTGCTGGCTGACTTGCAAGCGAACTACCTGCGCGTGGTAACCGTTATCGGCGACGGGACGTATATTCTGTACCAATTGGGGGGTAATTAACCATCACGAACCATCATCAGCCCACTGTTCACGCTTCGCTGCGAACCAGCACCCTCCTCCTTCCCTTGATTTTGTTGTTAGCTGCCGCGCTGCGGCTGGTGAACCTGGGCGGGCGGGCGTTGTGGTATGACGAGGCGTTTAGCATCTTGTTTGCGCGGCGGTCGTGGGGAGAGATGATTGCCGGCACGCTCGGCCCCACCGCTGCCGCCGCCGAAGAACATCCCCTCCTTTATTACTTCACCCTGCATGGTTGGATGCGGCTCTTTGGCGATTCCCCCGCCGCTGCCCGCCTGCTGTCTGTCGTTTGCGGCGTGGCCACGGTAGCCCTGATTTACCTTTTAGGGCAGCGCCTGTTCAATCAGCGCGTGGGCGCAACAGCGGCATTCTTTACGGCTATTGCCCCCTTCCCTTTGTATTACGCTCAGGAAGCCCGTATGTACGCCCTGCTAGGTCTGTCCACAACGGCAGCCGTCTATTTCTTTGGGCGCGCCTGGCAGGAAAACGGCTGGCGCGATTGGGCAGGATACGCTGTCAGCGCCGCCGCCGCCCTCTACAGCCACAACCTGGCCGCCCTGTTTCTGCTCTCGCTGATAGGGTGGATTTTGTGGCGTTGGCGGCGACTGCGGCGGGCCGTTCATTGGCGCGGCGTCGTTGGCGCGCACCTGGCGCTGCTGCTCCTCTATGCCCCCTGGCTGTTGGCGCTGCCGCGCCAGTTGCAGACCATCGCCGCCCACTACTGGGTGCAGCGCCCTGGTTTGTTGGAACTGGTGCAGACCCTGTTCGTCTTTCACTTTGCCGCCGACAATCAGGGATTACCACCCTGGCTGCTGCCCTTTGCCATCCTTTTCAGCCTGCTCATCCTGGCTTTGCTGGCGCTGGAACTGGCAAGATTAAGGCGACAGCCAGCCGGCGAAACCTTTGGTGGGGCGATCAGCTTGCTGGTCTGGCTGACCTTTGCGCCCGTTCTCCTGGCCTTCCTCATTTCCCAGGCGCGCCCTATATACGTCTTGCGGGCGCTGCTGCCTTCAGCGTTGATATATTTTCTCCTCGTCGCCCGGCTGCTGCGCTGGGGCCACGCGCCGCGCCTGCTGAAAGCGGGCGCGTTGGGCGGCGCGCTGCTGGTAACTGTGGCTTCGCTGCTGTTCCATTACCAGTACGCATCCTTCCCACGTTCACCCTTCCCCCAGGCTGTCGCCTACCTGCAGCAACAAGTCGCGCCCGGCGACCTGATCGTGCACAGCAACAAGCTCACTTTCCTGCCTTCCCATTACTACGCGCCCGACCTGCCGCAAACGTTCATTGCCGATCCGCCCGGCAGCCCATCAGATACGCTGGACCCGGCAACACAGACAGCGCTGGGCGTGCAAGAAAGCAGCAACCTGCCCACAGCCACAGAGGGGCGCACACACATCTGGCTGGTGATTTTTGCCGCAGCCGCAGAGGAGGCGACTATCCACCCACACCTGGCCTGGCTGCAAGCGCATTACACCCTGGCGCAGACGCAGGCGTTTAACGATTTGCTGATTTACGAGTTTCGGTAAAGCAGGAATCCGTGTATGCATTGTATTTGTCGAGTGGGGCAGAGATTACAAAAGTCTCGCAGACTTTTATAATCTGTCTGTCACGAATGACGGGAATAAGATGAATGTGATACAATGCCCATGGTCAAAGTCGTTTTACACCCGATGAAGGGTAAACAGATGGCAATGGCAACCACCTGCAGTTCTGGGGGTTGCAGCCCATAGGAAACCAACAATGCAAACGGTACATATAGAGTTTGAGCTTCCATCTTTATACATTTCTCAAACAGGATTGGGCGAAGATAATATCAGCCAAGAAGTCAGGCGTATCTTTGCTTTATTCTTGTATGAGCATGGGCGCGTTTCATTGGGTAAAGCCTGCGAAATAGGTGGGATGAGTCTATGGGAATTTGCTGATATGAATCGGCAGCTAAACATCCCGTTTCGTTATTCAGAGCAAGAGTTGAACGAAGATTTAGCAAAACTAGCTCATGTCTAAAGTTGTTATCGCTGACTCAACCTGCCTCATCGGTCTGAGTAAAATTGGCAGATTGGATATTCTACGCCATCTCTTTGGGCACATCATTGTTCCATCGGCCGTTTATCACGAAGTTGTTATCAGGGGGACTGGGCGAACCGGGGCAAAAGAAGTCGAAAATGCTCTCTGGATAGAAACACGGGAAGTAAAGAATAAATTGGCCGTTAACACACTGAAGCTGCTTATGTTAGGCGCAGGTGAGGCCGAAGCAATAGCTTTAGCTGTAGAGGATGCGGCTGACTTCATTGTTCTTGATGATTGGAAAGCACGGCAAGTTGCTTTGGAGCTGGCGTTGCCTGTTATTGGAACAGTAGCTGTGTTGACGAAGGCAATGGACAAAGGCGTCATAGAGGAACTCTCGTCTGTTTTGGAAGAGTTACGGAAGGCAGGTTTTCGATTCCCACTGTTTTAGGGCTGTCCACAAATCTCTGTTTTGTGGCGTGCGTCGGAAACTTTCGGGATAGCCATGCGGACAGAAAAAAGCGCCAGCATCAATGAGCAACGGGCGATGTTTGTGGGGGTGAGTGCGCCGAGGCTGTCGCGCGGCGAGTGGACAGCGGCGGCGGGGGTGGCGGTGGGATGTGCGGCGCTGCTGCTGCTGCCTTATTTACTGGCCCACTGGCTGGCGCCGGCGGGGAGCGTCTACACAGGATTGCTGCAAAATGTGGAAGACAGCACCTATCTCTCGGCTATCGCTCAGGGACGGGCGGGGGCGTGGGTGTACCGCGATTTGTTCACGCTGGAGGCGCATACGCCCGCTTTTATCGAAGGCTTTTACCTGTTTCTGGGGCATCTAGGGCGCTGGCTGGGGCTGACGGCAGTGGGCGCCTGGCATCTGGGGCGGTTTTTGAGCAACATCGCCGCTTTTCTGGCAGCTTTTCTGTTTGTAGCCACGTTTTTGCCGCAACGAGGGGCGCGCTGGACGGCGTATGGGCTGGCGCTGGCGGGCAGCGGGTGGGATGTGGTGCGCTTGCCGCCGGCATGGGAGTGGACGCGCGCCGCCGAAGCTGTGCCTCTGGATTTGAAGATGCCAGAGGCGCATCTTTTTTTTAGTGGGTTGACGTATCCGCATTTCACTGCCGGCATTGCCTTCATCCTCCTCTTTTTCCTGCTCCTGCTGTACGCCTACGCCCACCCCCCTGGTCGCCGCCGCTGGCTGCTGCTGTGGGGCGCGGGTATGGCCAACCTGGCTTTGGCCGTCATCTACCCATTCCTGATTTTGCTGCTGGCTGCCGTGATGGGCGGTTATCTGCTGCTGCTCATGCGCCAGGCGCGGCGCGTGCTGTGGCGCGAAGGGCTGGAACTGGCGGCGGCGCTGCTGCTGCCCGCGCCGCTGTACCTTTACTATTTCCGCGTCATCCAGACCAACGACGTTTACCGCGCCTGGAACGCGCAGGCGGTGACGCAGTCGCCGCACCCGCTGCATTATGTACTGACCTATGCGCCGCTGCTGCTGTTGGCTTTTGCCGGCTGGCGGCAGCGGCGCGGATTCGGCTTCCTGTGGGTCTGGGCAGGGGCGGCGGCGCTGCTGCTTTACCTGCCCGTGCCGCCGCAGCGCCGCTTTGTGGAAGGGCTGCAAATTCCCCTGTCCGTGTTAGCCGCCTACGGCTTAACGGAAACGGTCATCCCCTGGCTGCGACAAACGCGCCCGCTGGCAGCCCTGCTGCGCCGTCCACGCTACCGCCCCGCCGGCCTGCGCCGCCTGCTGCTGCTGCTGGCGCTGCTGGGCAACGGCCTGGTGAGCGCCTACCTGTACCTGGGCGCGCTGGCCACATTAGCCGTGATCCAGCCCTACCCCTTGTTCCGCCCCCAGGCGGAAATCGCGGCGATGGAATGGCTGCGCGACGCCAGCGGGCCTGGCGACCGCGTGCTGGCGTCCTATTGGACAGGCAGCTATCTGCCCGTCATCACCGGCGACGCCGTGTTTGTGGGGCATCTGTACGAGACCGTAGATTTTACGACACGGCGGGCAGAAGCGGAGCAGTTCTTTGCTGCCGGCACAACGGACGCCTGGCGGCAGCAGTTGTTGGCGCACCACGGGATTGATTACGTTTTCTACGGGCCCGCAGAACGAGATGCCGGCAGCTTCAACCCCGCCCACGCCGCTTATTTGCGACCGGTGTGGCAAAACGATATGGTCGTTACTTACGTTGTAACCCAATTACCGTAGCGTAAAAGGATATAACAACTGGAAAAGTTAGACCCTGATTTCGCCCATTCTTAAGGTCGGAACACCATATATTGCTATACTTTGTATGGGCATAAACTAACATTCTCACCAAAGAGAAAAATGCCAGTTTATGGCCTTGGTTCGTGATTTCACCGCTAATTGTGTAAAACCTACGTTGGTCGTACTCCAAAACTCTGAGAGGGAAAATGTTGCCTCAGTCCTTACAACTTTTTGAACAACTTCAAATTGACAATAGATTGTCGGTTGATGAAATAGATCAATTAGTGACTCAAAGAGTGCGTGAAGATCTCTACCTCGAATATAAGCACGGTGATGCGCTAACTAAGGGAGATGCAACTAATACTATTCGTGAGTATTTAAGTGCTTTCGCAAATAGTAATGGGGGAGTGTTGATCATCGGCGTTGATGCACCTGGTGGTATCCCAATCAACGTAACAGGTTGCGCAGGACATAACAAAGGTGGTTTAGACGAGTGGGCCGCCCGTTGTATAACACCTATAGCCAATTATTTCTCGCCACCACCAAAATTTCACATTGTCAATCATCCAAAAGGAGATGTGCTGATATGTTTAGCATATCGCTCGCTTCAGTTAGTCCCTTGCACTGAGAAAGGAGGGAATGTCATATATCATTTCAGATTGCATGACCAGACATTAAAGGCACCCGATTACCTCCTGGCCGATTTGTTATTAGGTCGGCGACAACACCCTGTCATAGAAATAGTTGACTGGAAGGGTGTTGATTTCAAAAAAAGTCTGGACAATTCTAGAAACTCAATGGATTTGGAGTTCCAACTGGGCTTAAGATTTGAAAACAGGAGTTTCGTGTGGGGAGAAGGCAGTCGTTGGGGACTAATTGCCTGGGTAAATTCTTTTGATAACCGCTATGGATTAGAACTCATTCACCCAAGCAATCACTTGTTGTCCTTTATCAATGTTCAGCAAATACTGTCATCTCATGATTCACGCTCGAAACAATTAGTCCACGCAAGTAATTTGACTAACGTTGACAAACCGTTTGACACGCACTGGCATAATATCCGACTTTCTATTCCACTTCGGGTTCACAATCAATGGTTTACTTACGTCTGGAGAGCAGCCTTATATTTCATAGCGAAAAATAGTTTGCCGATTTGGTATCAAGTTAGCTTCAAGATTGATCAAGATACCATACGGATCATTGATGAACAAAAAAGAATATCAAGTTCAGATCAGAAAATAGAAGTAGCAAGAATGATTGCTGAGCGCCCTGTGGTATGTTGGCAGGGTTTTTGAATTAGCCGGCTATAGGTAATACGCCTTATAAAAGTACAAGCATTGCTGCCGGCCCTTTGGCACACTCAAGCGATTTCAAATTAGCAATTATTGTTCACCTTTATAACTGTGGAGGATTTTCGGGCATGTTATCATCCAAATTGCGAAGAAAAACTATTCAGTTC
>CAZDSN010000198.1:0-7058 GCA_964507675.1 uncultured Ardenticatenaceae bacterium
CATACCGTCAACTGCCAGACGGTTGCTCCAGCCAGATAAGCTGAAAAAGGGCGAGTCGCCAACCTTCCCTACAGGCAGTGGGCCGGATGCCGGCGCCAGGCAATAGAATACTACACTTCAATGTTTACAATTTTGCGAATCACGAGTACGCCGCCCAAGATCATGAGCGCGCCCGCGCCTATGACCAGCCAGCCGCAGGGCAGCAAATTCGTCACAATAAAGGGACTCTCCATAACCCATAACTCGCTCATATAGGTCGGATTCAAGCGGTAGAGGACGAGCATCAAAACAAGGGGCAAAAGGCCGACAACCCAACCGGAAATACGCCCTTGCGCCGTTAGGGTACGAATTTCACCCTTGATGCGCACCCGTTCGCGGATGGTGAAGCTGATAATGTCCAGGATTTCGGCCAGATTACCACCGACCTCTCGCTGGATATTGACGGCGGTTACCACCAGGTCCAGGTCTTCGCTGGGCATGCGACGCAGCATATTATTCAGCGCCTGCGATAGATTCAGCCCCAAACGCACTTCCTGCACGACGCGCTCAAATTCTTTGGACACGGGCGGCGGCAGTTCCGTAGCAATCGCCTCCATAGCCAGCAGCACACTATAGCCAGAACGCAGGGAGTTTACCCAGAGGTTCAGGGTATCGCTTAACTGCTTGTCAAAGGCGATCAGGCGGCGAGAGGCCATGACACCAGTGTACAGGCGAGGAAGGCGCAGGCCAACCAGTGCGCCAATGACGGCCAATATCTGCGATTGGTTGAAGAAAAGATAAACGAGATAAGCCACGCCGACGGCGCAGACTAACTGCAGCAGGATGTACTCATGTACTTTCAGTTTTACATCTGCTTTGGAAATTCGATTACGAATCTTTTGGCCGAAGCGCCGCCCGGCCAGAGCCTGATCCACCTTGTCGCTCATGCCGTCTCTGGCGCGACGGCTGGCCGAGGTGGTTTCGGGTATCGTTACTACGGCCGGGCCGCCGACAAATTCTTCTAACCGCTCGTCCACTCTGCTGCCGCCGCTCAGCAAACCAATGCCGGCACCAAACAGCATCAAGGCGCCCAGACCGAGAATGAGTAACAAGTAGGTTGACATAAGCTAATACTCCTTCGCTGTTTGCCCCTGAAAGCCTGCTGAACCCGCCAATTATCAGCGCGCGCGCGTGCCGATGCCAAAAATAGATGGGGGCAGGACAATGCCGGCTTCTTGCAGCCGGTACATGAATTTGGGGCGCAGGCCAGTCGGTCGCAGGCGGCCAATAACTCGTCCATTTTCCAGCCCGGTCTGCTCAAAGCGGAAAATTTCAGACATGGTGATGACGTCGCCTTCCATACCTTGTATCTCGCTGATGGAGACAATTTTGCGTGTGCCATCACGCATACGCTCCTGGTGGACGACGAGATCAATGGCAGAGGAGATTTGTTCGCGGATGGCGCGGTGGGGCAAATCCATGCCGGCCATGAGCACCAATGTTTCCAAACGGGCCAGCATGTCGCGAGGGCTGTTGGCGTGGAGAGTGGTGAGGCTGCCATCGTGGCCGGTGTTCATGGCTTGCAACATGTCCAGGGCTTCACCGCCGCGCACCTCGCCAACGACAATACGGTCTGGGCGCATACGCAGGGAGTTAATGACCAGGTCTTGAATGCTAACAGCGCCGCGTCCTTCCACGTTGGGCGGACGAGATTCAAGCGTAACCACATGTTCCTGGCGCAACTGCAATTCAGCGGCGTTTTCAATGGTGACAATACGTTCGTTGTTGGGGATAAAGCTGGATAGAACGTTCAGCAGGGTGGTCTTACCAGAACCTGTACCGCCGGAAATGATGATGTTGATCTTGGCAATAACGCAGGCTTTCAGGAACTCAATCGCTTCGGGCGTAATGGTACCAAATTCAATCAGGTTTTCGACGGTGAGGGGTGTCTTGGAGAAGATACGAACGGTCAGGGTGGGGCCAACCAGGGAGATGGGAGGGATGACGGCATTGACGCGGGAGCCATCGGGCAGGCGGGCATCCACCATCGGCGAGCCTTCGTCAATGCGACGGCCGAGGGGGGCAACAATACGGTCAATGATCCGCATCAGGTGATCATTGTTTTCAAAGGTGACGGGGGTCTTAATAATGCGCCCGTTTTGTTCGATGTAAACGTTCTTGGGGCCATTGACCATGATTTCGGTGATTTCGTCATTGCCGAGAAACTGCTCCAGGGGACCAAAGCCTAAAATTTCGGCGACGATTGACTCGAATAGTTTCTGCTTTTCACTGCGGCTGAGGACGCTGCGCTCTTCTTGCAGCATGGTTTCAAACATTTCCTGAATGGTGGCGCGCACTTCGGAGGTTTGGGTTATGTCCATGCTGGGATCCAGTTCAGCAATGAGCTTTTGCTGGATGCGGGTTTTCATGTCTGTATAGGCGTCGCGAGAGGTGGCGGCCGGGGAGGCGCGCTTCACGCGTAGCTCTTGTAATGTGGATTGCTCGCCCTGTTCAGGTTTTTGGTTGCGTTCGATACGATTCAAGAGTGACATACGTTTCTCCACGAATTCTTAGCAGCATCTCTGCGGATGAAGATTTTTTAACACGAATTGTGCGAATTGCACAAGTTTCTAGCAGCGTTTCCGCGCGAGCGTATTTTCATAGGAGACACCATGAGCGGCGGCGCATCATACCCGTCCTGAGCTTGTCGAAGGAATCAATGAAAATTTGTAGGCGTAGACAGGTTGCCAACCTGTCCTACATTTTTCTCCGCGCCCTCCGCGTCTCCGCGTGAAATTTATTTTCGAAGGAGTTCCGCATGGGCGAGGCGCACCACGAGGATTGAAAACTTGTCGCCCAAACTGGGCCGGCATTTAACGGCTGCCGAACAGGCGGCTTAAACGGGCGGGGCGGCTGCCTTCAGCCGCCAACTGTAATTCTGGTTCGGGCTGCATTTTTTCTAACAGTTGTCTGGCCAGAGCGATTAAGGCGGCGGCAATGGGGCGGCGTTGGGCAGGGCCAGAGACAAGAGGATAGCCACGGGTGGCCG
The DNA here is from genome assembly GCA_964507675.1 of uncultured Ardenticatenaceae bacterium. Taxonomy (GTDB): domain Bacteria; phylum Chloroflexota; class Anaerolineae; order Promineifilales; family Promineifilaceae; genus JAGVTM01. The sequence goes on from CAZDSN010000198.1 coordinate 3,029, forward strand.
CGGTGATGGCAGCGGCATCGTCTTCAGGAATAGCAGCCAGGACGGGTTGCTTGAGAATGCCGGCAATATCCTTCACAGACACGCCCAACTTGGTAGACACGCGATTGACCACCAGCATAATCTTGGTTGGTTTGTACTTCAACCCCTGGGCCAGATCATAAAACAGGCTGGCGCTTTTCAGGCTGGGCAGCCCTTGCTCTGTCAGCAGCAAAACATGGTCTGAGTGATCCAAAATCGCCAGATTCACTTCGGACAGCGCCTTGCTCATGTCAATAATGGTCAACTCATAGGTCTCTCGTAAACAGGCAAGCAGTTTTTCCAGGCGGGCCACGGTGACCAGTTCGGCCATCTCCGGGCGCGGCGGGGCCAAAAGAACTTTCAAACCGCTGTCGTGCGTGAGGACGACGCTGTTGATTAAATCAGCGTCTAATTCTTCCGCCCGTTCCATCAGATCCAGGATAGTCGTGGTGGATTTGAGGTTGAGCATAACGCCCACATCGCCAAACTGAAAACTGCCGTCCAGCAGCAAAGTGGAATGCCCGTCCCGGGCAAATTGAACGGCCAGGTTAAGGGCAATGGTGGAACAGCCGGCACCCCCTTTGGGACTATACACGGACAAAATTTTGCCGGCTTTTCTGATGGGAGCATGACCAGCGGCGCGGTGGTTGTTGTGGGGGATGGGGGCTACCAATTCAGGGCGAATGGCGTAAACGCTGCGAATAGCAACAGCTAACTGCTCGCCAGAAAAAGGTTTCATCAAGAAATCGCGCGCGCCGGCCAGCATAGCCCGTCGTAAATAGTCTGCCTCGCTCTGGACAGACATAATGATAATCTGGGTAGACGGCACAGCCTGCATAATGGATTTGCTGGCAACAATGCCATCCACGCCAGGCATGTTAATATCCATCAGGACAACATCCGGCAGGAGCTGCTGCACCAGGGCAATCGCCTCCTGCCCACTGCTGGCCTGACCAATAACATCAATGTCAGATTCAAATTGCAGCAATTTGGCAACGTTCTGCCTTGTTTCCACAAGGTCATCTACAATTAAAACGCGAATTTTAGCGGGCATGGGTTTGTAGCATGGTCAGTGGTGGTGCCGCCAGGGCCGGCAAATGAAACAAAGAAAGCGAGCATACAGGCAGCAAACAAAAGCGCCTTATTTTACGCTAACTCTGGTATGGTATTATACAAAGTTGTAGCAGGCGGTGAAAGCCACCAGATCACCTTTTTGTCCTACTGCCCCTGATCATACCCAGGCCATGCTCCCTGACAGGCAGCGCTGCACTTCATCATGAATGTGGAGATGACACCTAAAACAAATAGAGCCCTACCAGTTGATAGGGCTCTAGCTTTCTAAAAAAGGGGGTAGAAGAACAATCTAGGCGCCGCCGAGGCCGTAGGTAATCTTGCTGAAGACATTGCCGATCTGCGGTCCCAACAGGGTCAGAATGGCGATAACGACAACAGCAACCAATACCAGGACCAGTGCGTACTCTACGAGCCCCTGTCCTTCCTCACGATGTAAAAACAACATAACTTTTTTGCCTCCTCAGCAGGTTTGCAAGAGCAACTAAATGAATTGGATAATACCAAATGGTATGGGCAAATAATAGAGGATGGGTCTGTATAGGGCAATAGGATTGTGGTACTCAAAACCCCCCAATAACAAGTTCCCTGGGTGCCATCCTTGCCGGCAGCGGGGATGACACCTGCTTTCATAGGCGGTTTTGGGTGCATATGCGCCTATAATTTTCCAAAGCCATGGGGAAACCAGTTCTGATCACCCCAAAGCAACGCCGAGCCAGAGGAAACGCAGTTTAGGGTTGCCCCCTGACGCCATTGGTTTAAGCAGTGACGGTTTGGGCTACAGGAATGGCAAATTCTGCTCTGGTTCCCTGACCCAAATTGCTTTGCAGGGTTAATTCGCCACCTAGCATCCCTAACCTATCGCGGATAGAGGGCAGGCCAATGGTGCCCCGCGAGGCTGCGCCAAAGGTATCATCTATGATAAAACCGCTGCCATTGTCTTCTACCACTGCCAATACACGGTCTTCCCCCATATCCAGATGTACCTGAATCTGGGTTGGTTGGGCATGTTTGCGAGCATTGTTCAGCAGTTCCTGTACGGCGCGGAAAATGGTCACCTCTATATGTCCTTCCAGGCGGCGCTCTATGCCAGTTACGGTGATAGAGACGGGAATGCCACTCTGCTCCTGAAAGGCTTCCACATAGCGACGCAGCGTGGGGACGACGCCCAGATCATCCAGCATCATGGGGCGTAGATCAAAAATGAAATTCTTGATGGCCCCAAAAGTGGTGGCCGCCGCGCTCTTTAGCGCGTTTAACTCGGCGCGCGCGCGGTCAGCATCTGTGTCAAAAAATCGCTGGCAAATCTCAGCCTGCAAAATGAAATTGCTTAATGAAGAAGCTGGGCCATCGTGCATACGGCGCACCAGGCTCTGCCGTTCTACCTCTTGCGCCTGAATGACACGCACCACATCTGATTGGTCGCCGACACGGCTGCGCGGGCGGTCAGGCAAAGCCCCCAATCCTTCTGTCGTGTTTAACAAGCGCCGTTGGAACTCGGCCAGCCGTTCCAGATTGCGCTGGTCGCTTTGCAGCTTTTCCAACTGCCCGCGCATGCTAAAGAGACGCTGCTGCGCCATTTGCAACGCTTCATACGCTTCTTTGATGTCGTCTCGGGGCACGGTCTCAAAATTCGTCTGCAACTGGCGCACATAGTTAGCCACCTGCGCATTCCGCTGCGCCAGCCGTTCTACTTCAGCCGCGCTCTGCTGAATAAGCAGATCGATCTCTTTCAGCTCGCGCTGCGTTTGTTGGTGATCCTTGAGGGTTTCTTCAACCAAAGCGCCTAGGGAAGAATCCTCGCGCGCTGCCGTTTGTTCTGCCATACCCAACTTACTCCCGGCGATAGAAACCAGGTTGTCTCTGGTCAAGCGTTTACGTGGTTAAAAACCTGGGTTCTCGGTTACATTCTCATTAACTGCGGGGGTTTTCCAGGCGCACCCAGCCACGACTCAAGGCATAAACAGCCGCCTGCGTCCGGTCGTCCACACGCAGCTTGCGCAAAATGGCTGTCATATGATTCTTGACTGTCTGGTGGCTGATGCCCAGCTTGTAGGCGATTTCTTTGTTGCTCTGCCCACGAGTGACATGTTCCAGGATTTCCATTTCCCGCGGGGAAAGCGGGACAAACAAATCCTCCGAGTCACTGCTCAACGCCCCAACGCGCCCTACTTTTTGCTCTATCCAGTAAATTACTTCGTCATAGCTCATCTTTTTGCCATCAACGATGTAACGACCGGCGTACACTTCAAAGACAGTGTCAATTAGAGCCTCAGGGGTAATATCTTTGGGGCAATAGGCGGAGGCCCCGGCACGCAAAGCATGGACGACTTGCTCGGCATCATCATAACCGGTAATGATGATTACCTGGATCTCAGGCAGCCGCGACTTGATTTGGCGGGTGACTTGCAGCCCATTGATAGTGGGCAAATTGATATCCATCAGGATGACATCGGGGAGCAACTGCTGGGCCAACTCAATGGCCACTTCTCCATCGGCAGCCTGCCCCACGACTTTCATGCGCGGATCCGTTTCCAGTACATCGCGCAAGCCCTGGCGGAACATGGGATGATCATCAACGATCAGGAGTTTCATCTCGGACATAATGACACCCTTACTGCGGGGGAGATGCCCGCGCTACCCAGAATATTGTAAGCTACAAAACAGAACGACATAACGAGTACGTCTTTATGCAGTATACCTTAAGCGGGTACCTGGGGCAAACAAGCAGCGTTGCCTTTAGAGAGAATTTTTGCCACGAATGGCACGAATTATGACGAGTTTTTCTCAGCGCCTCTGCGTATCTGCGTGAGGTTATTTTCGAAGAAGTTCTCCATGCGCGGGGCGCACCACGAGGAATGAAAATTTTTCGACACGAATTCCACGAATGGCACGAATTTTCTGACCACTGACCACCGTTCACTGACCACTATTTTCGAAG
>CAZDSN010000199.1:0-7057 GCA_964507675.1 uncultured Ardenticatenaceae bacterium
GGAAACCCCACGTCGCCGCCGCTGGCGTAACGGTTATTACGGCCATCATCAATGGCTAACAGACGGGCATGACCTGTGAGGAGAACCAACCCGCGAATGTTGTTACTGGCAATAAAGTTGGCAATTTCCGCCCGCTCGCGGCGAAAGCCATACCAGGTATCGTTCGTGACGCCGCTGTCATCTATCCAGGGCACGCTGCTGGCCCAAATAATGACCGGATAACGGTCTTTGGCTGCCAGCAGTTGTTGGAAGAACCACTGCTTCTGCTCGTGGCCCATCATGCTTTTCAAATCATCATCGGGATCGCTGTTGGGATCGCGCTCAGAGCGCAAATCGGTAAGGATAAAGCGGACGCGCCCCACAGTAAATGCCTGGTAGATGGGCACATCGCCGCTGCCGGCAGGTAACCCATAGTGCGGCACGTATTCCTGGTACACCTGGCGCGCCGCCTGCCGCCCAGGCGCAGTACGGTCTCCAGCAATGACGCCATAGTCCGCATCATCCCAGACATAGACAACAGGCGTGTGGTTATACAGGGCAGCCTGCACGGGGGAACCTAACAAACTGTTGTAGGCGCTGCGAAAGAGATCGGGATTGTTAACATTGACCAGATTGCGGTACATGTCGCCCAAAACCAAAAAGAAGCGGGGACCGCGGCTGCCAATCGTGGTGAAAACCTGGTTGTTAAAATTGCTGTCCACACAGCAACCAACGGCAAAAGAGAAGGTAAAAGGAACGTTACTAAGAGTGCGAAATTGCCCAGGGTGGGCGCTGTCGCGTACGCCCTGACATTCAAGGACGTAATAGTAGAGCGTGTCAGGCTGCAACCCGCCCATCTGGTAACGCAGCACCCGGTTGTTAATAGCCGTGTTGGCAATCTGGCTGGGCGAATAAATGGGGTTGCTGTAATCAGGGCTGGCGCTGAGGACGACGCGCACGTCGCAGCCATCGGCCATGAGCCGGGTGACAATGGTGGCACTGCTGCTGCTGATGGCGCCGCTCCAGGCAAATTCAGTCAGGGGAGCGTCTTGGGGGGCGGCAAGCGTCAATGCCGGCAGCGCCCCCGCCAACACAAGCAGCGGCAGCAGCAGGCTCCCCAGACCAAACAGAATTCGCCTGACCATTATCCCGCCTGCGCCTGGCCATAATACGCCAGGAAACGAATCGAGGTATCAATGCCGCGGAAGAAGTTAGGTAAATAGAAACGCTCATTAGGAGAATGGATACGGTCGTCGTGTAGACCAAAGCCCATCAACACGGTTTCAGCCCCCAGATAGGTCTGGAACTGGCCTACCACGGGAATAGAACCGCCTTCGCGCATGAAGATCGGCTCGTGACCAAACACGTCCCGATAGGCGGCAATCGCCGCTTGCATGGCCGGCATTTTCCAATCCGTGATGCTGGCTGGCGCGCCTTCATAGGTCATGCTGATTTTCACGGTAGGCAGAGCGATTTGCTGCACATATTGGCGGAAAAGCTCGCCAATTTCCTGCGGGTCCTGGTCAGGCACCAGGCGCATGGAAATTTTGGCGTGCGCTTTTGCCGGCAGCACGGTCTTCCGCCCAGGCTGCATATAACCGCCAACAATGCCATGCACATCCAGCGTGGGGCGCGCGCCCATGCGCTCTACCAGCGTATACCCCGGTTCGCCCCAAATGTGCGGCGCGCCTGTCTCCGCCAGGATGCCCGACTCGTTTAACGGCAACTGCGCCAGCATCTGCCGCTCTTCCACAGACAAGGGTCGCACTTTGTCATAGAAGCCAGGGATCAGGATATTCCCGTCCATATCCTTCAAACGGGCAATAATGTGCGCCAACACATTAAATGGGTTGTCAATCACGCCGCCAAATGTGCCTGAGTGCAAATCGTGAGAGGGTCCGGTGATATCCATCAGTACGTAGCACATACCACGCAGCCCGTACACAATGGCCGGCTGGTCTTTGCCCAATATGGCTGTATCGGAGACCAGGGCCACATCGGCAGCCAACAGGTCAGTGTGCTCTGGAATAAAAGCGGCCAGGCTGGGCCCGCCTATTTCCTCTTCCCCCTCTATGATAAACTTCACGTTGACTGGCAGACGCCCTTCTTGAGAAAGATAAGCCTCAATGGCCTTGACGTGAATATACGTTTGCCCCTTGTCGTCGCACGCGCCGCGCGCATACAGGTAATCGCCCCGCTGCGTGGGCGTGAAGGGGGGCGTCTCCCACTCCTCCAGAGGATCGGGCGGCTGTACGTCGTAATGGCCATAGATCAGTACCGTGGGGGAGTTGGCCCCGGCGTGCAACCAATCGCCATAGATCAATGGGTGGTGCGGCGTGTCAATCAGACGCACATGCTCCAAACCGGCGCGGCGCATGGCTGCCGCCAGCCATTCAGCCGCGGCGCGCGTGTCGTTATCATGCGTTTGCTGCGTGCTGACGCTGGGGATGCGTAAAAATTCTTGCAGTTCAGCCAGCGAATCCTGGTGCTGGGCATGGGCATAGTCCAGGATAGTGGATAAATCAAAGGAGTTGCTCATAGGGTAAATTTTCCTTCTCGACGTCGCTTTTTTTCAGGTATAATCAATCGGTTTTAGTGTAGGGACAGTGTGGTGGTCTGTACTGGCCAGACCTAACGCACCACCGATTATACTCAATTTTCAGGAAATGATGACGCAAGACGAGGCACCCTTGATCTCCACTGATTCTATAGCGGCCAGCGCGCTGCTGGAGAGCATTTTGTTTGTGGCCAGCGGGCCGGCCAGCGTGGCCCGCCTGGCCAACACCCTGGAGATTAGCACGGCGGCCACGCGCACGCTGCTGCGCAATCTGGAAGACAGTTACCAACAGCGGGGACTGCGGCTGCAATGGAGCGGCGATGATGTCCAATTGACCACAGCGCCGGAAGCCAGCAGCGTCGTGGAGCGGTTCCTGGGACTGGAAGCTACATCGCGTTTGAGTCAGGCAGCGCTGGAGGTGTTGGCGATTGTGGCCTACATGCAGCCAGCGACACGCCCCCAGATAGACCAGATTCGCGGCGTTAACTCCGACGGCGCACTGCGCACGTTGTTAAGTAAGGGTCTAATTGAAGAAGTAGGACGGCAGGAAACGCCAGGCCGCCCCATTTTATATGGGACGACATTGACCTTTATGCAATATTTCGGTCTGGGTTCACTGGCGGAACTGCCACTGACCCGCGAGGAAGAAGAGTAGCGGCCAGAGAGGCCACTACAGCAGAGTAACCAGGATGGAAGAAAGATTACAGAAACTCATGGCGCAGGCAGGTTTAGGTTCGCGCCGCCATAATGAAGAACTAATCAGTGCCGGCAAAGTGCGCGTAAATGGTCACGTGGCCCGGTTGGGAGAAAAAGCAGACCCGGAAAGGGATAAGATTGAAGTAGATGGGCAGCCGCTTCATTTTGAGAAGCCTATCTACATTATGTTGAACAAACCGCGCAATGTCCTTTCCTCAACAGAGGATGAATTGGGCGAAGACCGCCAGACTGTTCGCGATCTGGTGGATCTACCCGGGCATCTGTATCCCGTGGGCCGCCTGGATCGAAACAGCACCGGCCTTATCCTGCTGACCAACGATGGCCATCTGGCTAACCGCCTCACCCACCCGCGCTACGAACACCCCAAGACGTATCGGGTGCAGGTAGAGGGGAAGGTGGACGAGGGCATATTGGCGCAATGGCGGCAGGGAGTAATGCTAGACGGCAAAAAGACCGCGCCGGCGCACATTAAAGTATTGAAGCAGGAGGAAAGCGGCGCTGTGCTGCGTCTGGTCATGTATGAAGGGCGCAAGCGCCAGATCCGGCGCGTAGCGGAACTGCTGGGGCTAAGCGTGCGTGCCCTGCATCGCACGGCTATCGGGCCGCTCCAGTTGGGCGACCTGAAACCAGGTGAATGGCGGCGGCTGACAGCCGGTGAAATCGTGGATTTACGGCGGGAAGTGCGGCGACAGGAGAAGCAGTTGCAGCGTGGTTCGCCGCGCCGGCAGGATTCCCGCCAACGGTCAACTAAAAGATGAGGACAATCACCGATTACACAGATTGACTGCCTGAACATCCTTGTTCGGACAATCGGGCAGGAACCCTGTTCGATTTACTCAGGAGAAGCGATTGAGCACAAACAATCCTCCGCAGGTGATAGCCATTGACGGCCCAGCGGCATCGGGCAAAACGACAGTCGGACGACTGTTAGCCGAAACGCTGGGCTTTCTGTTGTTAGATACCGGCTCCATGTACCGGGCTATCACGTTGGCTGCGCTGCGGCAGCAGGTAGACATTCACCATGAAGCAGCTGTGGTGGCTTTGGCGCGGCAGGTATTGATTGAGATATTGCCGGCATTCCCCCATCAGGATGGGCGGCTGTGTACCGTTTTGCTCGATGGCCTGGACGTTACCTGGGAGCTGCGAACCGCCGCCGTGGACGCCCACGTCTCTGAGGTAGCCGCTTACAAAGAAGTGCGGGAAGAGATGGTCAGGCAGCAGCAGCGGCTGGCGGCCAAAGGCAAAGTCGTGATGGTGGGACGGGACATTGGCACCGTTGTCGTGCCCGATGCAGCCTTAAAACTCTATGTCACCGCTTCCATCGAAGAACGAGCGCGCCGCCGCTGGCAAGAACGGCGGGAACGCGGCAGCCAGGAAAGTTACGCGGAGGTGCTGGCGGATATGAAGCGGCGCGACGAGATAGATAGCAACCGCCAATATTCGCCGCTGCGCCCGGCCGACGACGCCATCACGCTGGATACCACCACCCACTCACCGGAAACGGTGGTACAAGAAATTCTTGGTTTATGTTACGATAAGCAAAATACGGCACCGGAGTAATGGCCGGTTTGGCCGGCAGAAGTTGGCGGCATGTGACCAATATCGTTTTTCGATGCGAACTACATGAATTTTTGCTATCGCCTTTACATGAGACTGTTGGCACAGGAAACTTATGACCCTGTATTCGGAAGTAGATTGGACGACACGCCTGGGGGGGAGCATTGTCAAGATTGCGCCTCGCTCGGTGGCCGCGCAGATTGGGCTACAAATTGGCGACGAACTACTGGCTATCAATGACCACCCGGTGCAAGATGTGATTGATGTTCAGTTCTACGGCGCCGAGGAAGAACTGGAACTGCTTGTCCGCCGCGGGGATGCGTATATGCTGTTTGAGGCGGAGCGACAGTACGGCCAGGCGTTAGGCATGGAATTTGCCCACCCTACCTTCGACGTAGACATTCGCCGCTGCAACAATTTATGCGAGTTTTGCTTTGTGCTGCAAATGGCCCCCCGCTTCCGCCGCACTCTCTACATCAAGGACGATGATTACCGCTACTCTTTCTTGTTCGGGCACTTCGTCACCCTCACAAACCTGAATGAGCACGACTGGGAGCGCATTGAAATGATGCGGCTCTCGCCTCTCTATATTTCTGTCCACGTCACCGAGCTGGAAAAACGGCGGCAGTTCCTGCGCAATCCGGCCGCGCCGGACATCATGACCCAACTGCAATGGCTGGCCGATCGTGGCATTGAAATGCACACGCAGTTGGTGATTGTGCCAGAGTTCAATGACGGCCCCTGGCTGAAGCGCTCCATCGGGGAACTGGGCAGACTGTGGCCAGCGGTGCAATCTATCAGCGTCGTGCCCGTTGGTCTCACCCGCCATCATAAATACCAGATGCGGGTGCATACCCGCACCGAAGCGGAGGCTACCCTCAATTACGTCACCGGCCTGCAATCCTATTTTCTGGATGAGTTTGGCGTGCGCTTTGTCTATCCCACCGATGAATGGTTTCTGGTGACCGGGCAGGATATACCGGCGGCGGATTATTATGATGACCAGGAACTACACGAAAATGGGCTAGGAATGGTGCGCCGTTTTCTAGATGATTGGGCCGACTTACAACCGGAAATCAAGGCATGGCAGGCGCAGCAGCAGCGAAAATCACCACAAACGGAGGGGCAGACCTGCACGTTAGTGACGGGTACGCTGTTTGCGCCTACTTTGCGTCGCACCGCCGCTGAATTTGCTGACCTGACGGGTGTCAACCTCACAGTGCTACCTGTGGTCAACGAACGATTGGGGGATAGCATAACCGTGGCTGGCCTGCTGATGGCTCAGGATGTGACGGTGCAACTGCAAGCGCAGGGCCATGGCGATCTGGTCATTTTGCCGCGCGTCATGTTTGATCACCCGGATGTGATAGCCCTGGACGACCTCTCTCCTGCCGACGTTGCCAACCAGCTTGGCTGCCCGGTGGCTCTGGCAGACAGCATGGGCGACGTTTGGGACGCCCTGCTGGGCACATCGGCCGTTTTGTTCCCGCCGGCAAAGACGCAAGAGAAGTAAGAAGGAAACGGGTGAAAGTAACCGATATGTTTCAAAAGATTCTGGTCGCCAATCGGGGCGAAATCAGTAAACGCATTTTCCGCGCCTGCCAGGAGTTGGGGGTGCGCACGGCGGCTATTTATTCGGCAGCAGACGCGGATGCGCCGTGGGCGCGGCTGGCCGGCGAAGGGTATTTGCTGCCGGGCGTGTCCGCGGCAGAGACGTATTTGAACCAGGCAACCATCTTGCAGGTGGCACAAAAGGCGGGTGTAGACGCCATCCATCCGGGGTATGGATTCCTCAGCGAAAATGCAACGTTTGCCGAGGCGTGCCGGCAGCATGGCATCAAATTTATTGGTCCCACGCCCGAAGCCATTCGCGTGATGGGCAGCAAGGCTACGGCGCGGGCAGTGGCGCAGCAGGCGGGCGTGCCTGTGATTCCTGGGGTAGACGGAATAGGCCCGTTGGGGATTCGCAAAACAGATGAGGAACTGCTGGCCGCGGCGCACATCATTGACTTTCCGGTGCTGATCAAGGCCAGCGCCGGCGGCGGCGGTAAAGGGATGCGAGTGGTGTGGTCAGCCGACGCCTTCCTGGGCGCGCTGCAAGCGGCCCGCAGCGAATCCCGCTCCGCTTTTGGGGATGACCACGTCCTGTTGGAGAAATACTTCACGGAAATCCACCACGTGGAAGTGCAGGTTTTAGGCGACCAATACGGCAACCTGGTACATCTATTTGAGCGTGAATGCTCCATC
>CAZDSN010000200.1:0-7046 GCA_964507675.1 uncultured Ardenticatenaceae bacterium
CGCCCTTCGCCCTCTATGACCCCGCCGCTGGCGGCGATTCATCCACAGGCTAAACAGCCAAAATAAGAATTACTGGCTTAAGTTGGCGGCAGCTTGGATATAGGTTCGCCTGTGTTATAATCCCTGCCGGCAGGGTTCTGCCTGACTGGAACCCCTATTTTTACCAGGACCCGGTGTACCTTCTCAATAACTTGGGCACAAGAAACCGAGTTTTTCCGTTGACCTCTAGTGGAGCATCAACAACATGCAAAAAACTCGGTTTCTCCACTCCTGTCGAGAAAATACAAACTGGAGACAAAAATGACAGAGGCTGAAGACCTGCGCCAGGCCATCCTGGCGCAGGTTGCTGAATACTACCAGAAAGTCCATGCGGAACGTCCGTTCCTCCCTGGACAGACGCGGGTCCATTATGCGGGGCGGGTGTTTGACGCCCATGAACTGCAAAACATGGTCAGCTCGGCACTGGATTTCTGGTTGACGGCTGGCCCCTATGCGCAGCAGTTTGAGCAAAAACTGAGCAAATTCCTGGGGGTGCGTGAAGTTGTGCCTGTCAATTCCGGCTCTTCGGCCAATCTGGTAGCCATGACCACGCTCTGTTCGCGGCAGTTGCCGGAAGGGTTGCGCCCTGGGGATGAAGTGATTGTGCCGGCAGCCAGCTTCCCCACCACCGTCAATCCCATTCTGCAAAACCAGCTTACGCCCGTCTTCATTGATAGCTGCCTGGGGGATTACAACCTTGACCTGAGCCAACTAGAAGCCGCTCTGTCGCCGCGCACGCGGGCCATCATCTTTGCCCATACGCTAGGCAATCCGGCCGACATGGATGTGGTGTCGGCGTTTGTCAAGAAACACCGCCTGCTCTTCATTGAAGACACCTGCGACGCCCTGGGTTCCACCTGGGATGGCAAACTGGTGGGCAAGTTTGGGCATCTGGCTACGCTCAGCTTCTACCCGGCGCATCACATCACCATGGGCGAGGGGGGGGCGGTGTACACCAACCGCCCCCGCCTGGCGAAGATCGCCCGCGCCGTGCGCGACTGGGGGCGCGATTGTTGGTGCGGCTACGACAGCCCACCGGACGGCAAATGCGGCATTCGCTTTGAGCGAGAAGTGCCTGGCATTCCGGGCTTCTACGATCATAAATATTTCTACACCGAAATTGGCTACAATCTCAAACTGACCGACCCGCAGGCGGCGGTGGGGCTGGCGCAGCTAGACAAGCTGCCCGATTTTATCCAGAAACGCAAACGGAATTTTGCCTATTTGTACGAGGGTTTGCGGCAGTTTGAACCCTACCTGATGCTGCCTACCTGGCACGAGAAAGCCGATCCGTCGTGGTTTGCGTTTCCGCTGTGGGTGCGGGACGACGCGCCCTTCTCTCGCCATGAACTGACTCGTTTTCTGGAAATGAATCAGGTGGAGACGCGGTTGATTTTTGCCGGCAACATCCTCAAACAACCCGGCTACCAGCACATCCACCACCGCGTTGTAGGCGACCTGGCCGGCGCGGATCAGATTATGCGCGGCGCTTTCTTCATCGGCGTCTATCCCGGCCTCGACCTGCCTCGCCTGGACTACATCATTGACACCTTTGCCAGCTTCTTCCGGCAGCGCCAGGGGCGGCAGTCCGACTCATAGGTTTTGCCGGTAAGGTAATCATGAAACTATCCGTTATCATCTGCTGCTATAACGAACGCGCCACGATTCGGGACGTGATCGCCCGCACGCAAAAGGTCAACCTGGGACCCCCCTGGGAACGGGAGATTATTGTCGTAGACAACTTCTCCACCGACGGCACGCGCGATATTTTGCAGACAATCTCTGACCCCGAAATCCGCATCATCTATCACGAGCGCAACCGGGGCAAAGGTATGTCTATTCGCACCGGCATCGCCCACATGACGGGCGATTACATGATCATCCAGGACGCCGACGCTGAATATGATCCCGCCGAACACACCCACTTTTGCCAGTTGGCCGCCGAAACCCATGCCGCTGCTATTTTCGGCTCGCGCGTGCTGGGGGGGCACGCTCGCTACAAATACGCCCACGCTTACTGGGGCGTCCGGTTTCTCTCCTGGTTCAACAGCCTGTTGTTTGGCAGCCACCTGACCGATGTCCTCACCGCCACCAAGATGGTGCGAGCCGACGTGGTGCAAAGGCTGCATCTGACTTGCACTGGCTTCGACCTGGACACCGAACTGCCCGATAAAATTTTGCTCTCCGGCCACAAGATCATGGAGATACCTATCCATTACGATCCGCGCACCTATGCCGAAGGCAAGAAGATCAAGGCCCGCGATGGTTTTATCTCTATCTTGATCATGCTGCGCGACCGCCTGGGCCTGTCCCCTGTACTCAAGCAGACAGATATTGGCCTTCCAGACCGAAAACCTTACAATACCAGCACCAGATAACCTGGCGCTGAACCCTGGCGCAAAGGGAACCAATGGGCTGAGGTCTGGTTGGGGCACGGGATGTGCCAGATTAAGAGGTTGTGTAAAGACGTTCTTATGAAGATTGTAGTAACAGGCTCTATTGCCTATGATTATTTGATGTTCTTTCCGGGTAAGTTCACCGACCATTTGCTGCCAGACCATCTGGACAATGTCAACCTTAGCTTCCTGGTGGACTCCATGAAGCGGCAGCGGGGCGGGAATGCGCCCAACATTGGCTATACATTGGGGCTGCTGCAAGGCAACCCGACCGTCATGGCTACCGCCGGGCAGGATTTTGGCGAATACCGCACCTGGTTGGAAAAGCATGGCGTGGACACCTCCGGTATTGTAGTAATTGAGGAGGAATACTGCGCCTCATTTTTCGTCAGCACCGATGAAAATCAAAACCAGATCGCCAGCTTTTACACAGGGGCCATGGCTTACGCCAACAAACTGACGTTCGCCCAATACGCGCCGGACGCGGAGTTGGCCATCATCTCCCCCAACGATCCGGCAGCCATGCGCAATTACGTGCAAGAGTGTAAAGCGTTGGGCATTGCCTACATTTACGATCCCAGCCAGCAGACGGTGCGCCTGTCGGCTGAGGATTTGCGCGAGGGCGTCGCCGGCTGCCGCCTGCTGACCACCAATGAGTATGAGTTCAACCTGATTCAGGAGAAAACGGGCCTGGAAAAGGAAGACATTTTGCAGTTGGCTGGCGGTCTGCTGATCACGCATGGCAAGCATGGTTCCACCATCTATGTGGACGGTCAGGCTTATGAGATTCCGGCGGTAACGCCCATGGGCGTCACCGAACCGACAGGCGCGGGAGATGCGTTTCGTGGAGGCTTGATGCGGGGGATGCAGATGGGACTGCCCTGGGATGTTAGCGGCCGGATGGGGGCGCTGGCGGCCACGTATGTGCTGGAGAACTTCGGCACGCAAAGCCACCGCTTTACGCCGGCGGAGTTTGTGACCCGCTACCGCCGCCATTTTGATGACAAGGGCGCATTGGACGCGCTGCTGCAATGAACCCGCAGCACCGGCTTCCAGCCGGCAGCCAATATGCGCCGGGCGCACCGCCCTATATGCAGCGTTGTAGCGCAAACTGTTAGTTTGCGCGGACAAACTGACAGTTTGTCCTACATTCTTGAAGGAGTTTTGAAACCGTTATGGAATTCGACATTAAGAACGTAGACCTGACCCCTGGGGGGCGACATCGTATTGATTGGGCAGAGCAAGAGATGCCCGTGCTGCGGGGCATCCGGCAGAAGTTCGCCCAGGAAAAACCGCTGCAAGGCATCCGCGTCTCCGCCTGCCTGCACGTGACCACGGAAACCGCTAACCTGATGGCCACCTTGCAACAAGCGGGCGCGGATGTGGTGTTGTGCGCCAGTAATCCCTTAAGCACCCAGGATGACGTGGCGGCGGCGTTGGTGACGCATTATGAAATTCCCGTGTTCGCTATCAAGGGGGAAGACAACCCCACCTATTACCGCCATTTGCAGGCAGGATTGGACCACCGTCCGCACGTCACCATGGACGATGGGGCGGACCTGGTGAGCGAACTGCACAAGAACCGGCGGGAACTGTTGAGCGGTATGGTGGGCGGCACAGAGGAAACGACAACCGGCGTCATCCGGCTGCGGGCCATGTCTAAAAGCGGGGAGTTGATGTTCCCCGTCATTGCCGTGAACGACGCCATGACCAAGCATATGTTTGACAACCGGTATGGCACGGGGCAGTCCACGCTGGATGGCGTTATCCGGGCCACGAACTTCTTGATTGCCGGCAAAGTTGTGGTCATCGCCGGTTACGGTTGGTGCAGCCGGGGTATTGCCATGCGCGCCAAAGGGTTGGGCGGCAACGTGATTGTCACCGAAATTGACCCGCTGAAGGCGCTGGAAGCGGTGATGGATGGCTTCCGCGTCATGCCCATGCTTGAGGCCGCCCCCATTGGCGACATCTTTATCACGGCTACGGGCGACATCAACGTGCTGGACAGAAAACACTTCGCGGTGATGAAGGATGGGGCGCTGGTGGCTAATTCCGGCCACTTTAACGTGGAAATCAATATCCCTGCCCTGGAAAGTCTGGGCGGCGAGCCGCGCCGCGTGCGTCCCTTTGTGGACCAATACACCCTGGGCGACGGGCGCAAGATTAACCTGTTGGGCGAAGGGCGCCTGATTAACCTGGCGGCGGCAGAAGGGCATCCGGCGTCGGTGATGGACATGAGTTTTGCCAACCAGGCGCTCAGCGCTGTCTACCTGGTGCAAAACGCGGCCACGTTGGGGCGGACGGTGCATTCTGTGCCGGAAGCCGTAGACCATGAAATCGCCCGCATCAAACTGGCGGCGATGGGCATCCACATTGACGTGTTGACAGCGGAACAGGAGTCTTATTTGAATTCCTGGGAAGAAGGCACGTAATTTCAGGAAGGCTTTTTTGCCACGAATGGCACGAATGACACAAATGGGCGAAAGCAAATGACGGAAGTGTGCATCAATCACGCGGATCACGCGGCCATTGAACATTGCGAAGTGTGCGGACAGCCGTTGTGCGGCTTGTGCCTGTGGTATGCGGCGGATGGGCGGCGTTTGTGTGGGAAGGACGCGGAGTTGTTGGCAAATGCCGGCATCTCCATCACCCCTCCCGAAACCTACGCTGAAGCCATTCCCGCCAGCCTCAGCCGCCCGACTCCGCCACTCACCTCTGCCGACCTGCCCTATCGCGGCAACAGCTTCGACCTGGCCAGCCTCCTGGCGGCTGTCCTGGGGGCCATCACCCTGGGAAGCTGCCTGGGGCTGGCCTACTGCCTGCCCTTTGTCGCCGGATTGCTCGGCCTGTACGCTTACCTCAACGCCCCCCAATCCGCCGATCCCCGGCGCACCCGCACCCTGGCCGGCATCGGCCTGGCCGTGGCCGTCCTGATGCTCCTTTTCCTGGCCCTGGCCCTCTTCATCATGCTGTTTGCTTTTGGCATGGCCATTATCACCAGCGGGCCGTAGGAGAGGGAAGAAAGAAGAAGGAAGAGGGAAGAAGGTAGAAGGAAGAAGGTAGAAGGTAGAAGGAAGAGGATAGAGGGAAGAATGGAGAGGGGGAATATGGTTGGTTATTTTAGGTGTGCATGAAACCTCGTGATTGGCATCCGACGGCGCGCATTGGGCGGGTGGGCGCGGCCCGCGTCTTTTCTAACGTCGTCAGTCCGCCCGTTCTGTTTGCCGTGATCGGCATGGCCCTGGCCCTGTATGCCTTGCCCTCGTGGCGCGGCCTGGTATGGGGGGCGGTGTATGGTCTGTTGGTGTCGCTGGCGCCGATTCTGTTTGTGCTCTACCTGCTGCGCCGCGGGCATATTGCCGAGCTACACATGAGCAATACCAGCGAACGCCACCTGCCCTACCTGGCCAGCATTCTGTGCGCAGGCCTGGTGCTGCTGATCAGCAGGGTATTCCAGGGGCCTGAACTACTGGTCTGCCTGGCCTGGTTCAACATCATTGAACTGGCGGCGCTGGCGATCATCAACGTGTATTGGCTGATTAGCATTCACGCTACGGCTATGGCTTCCTCGGTATTGATTGCCTGGCTGGTGTGGGGAGCGTGGACGCTGGCGATTACACTGCCGCTGCTGATCCTGGTGAGTTGGGTGCGCCTGTACCTGAAGCGGCATACGCCGGCCCAGCTTCTGGCCGGCATTTTCCTGGGAACCGCCACCGTCCTCAGCCTGACCCTGTTCGGCTGCTTCGTTTGATTTCTCCCTTATGTTTGAACAAGACCGCGTCATTGTGCGTTTACAGCAGCGCGTTCGCAGCGAGACAGACATTCTGGCCTGCTTCCTGGCCGGCTCGTATGGTCGCCGCACTCAGGATGCGTACTCCGACCTGGATATCGCCCTGGTTTTTGCCAGCACCGTCGTTCGTGATGCTGCCTATGCGAAGCGGGTGGAATTTGTGCGGTCGGTTTTGCCGTATGTGCCGGCCAAATCGTTCGACGCCGGCCACATCCGCCCTTACTTCCACATCTGCCTGTACAGCAACGGCACCAAAGCGGATTTCCGCTACGAGACGGTGGACGACCTGCCGCCCAACCCGTGGGACCGGGAAATTAACATTCTCAAGGATGAAAACGACTGGGCAGCGCAATACCAGGCCGCCTGCGCTCGTCTGCCCTTCCCTCAGCCAGCTATCACGGCTGCCGAATTAGAAGCGCTGGACAACCGCTTTTGGGTCATGTTTTGGGACACGTACCGTCTCTTGCAGCGCGGGGATTTTGTGAAACCGTTCCCCATCTACTTACAGTTGTTCGACCTGACGCTGCTGCGGCTGCTGGAACTGCTGCCGCCCGCCGAAGCGGGCCACCACGCCCTGCTGCGCCTGAACTACAGCGCGGACACCCAAGCCACCGCCGCCCACCTGCGGGAGCTGATGGACGCTTATCTGGCGGCGCGCGCGGCGGTTGTCAGCCGCTTTCGGCTGCTGTTCAGCCCCAACCTTGCTTTTGAAAACCAGATGCTGCGCCTGTTGAAGAAATGATTTCACGCGGAAACGCGGAGGGCGCGGAGGCGCGGGGACGCGCGCGGAGAAAATTTGTGTGGATTCGCGTGATTCGTGG
>CAZDSN010000201.1:0-7025 GCA_964507675.1 uncultured Ardenticatenaceae bacterium
CCCCCAGCCCCCTTCCCCTGGGGGGAAGGGGGCTTTGAGCCGAGGGCGAGGGGCGCTGCGCGCCCCTCGCCCTCTATGACCCCGCCCCGCGGTATCGCGGGCAATCCGCAGCTCGTACGGATTGGTTTGGCGCTGCGCGCCCCTCGCCCTCTATGACCCCGCCCCGCAGTATCGCGGGCAATCCACAGCTCGTACGGATTGGTTTGGCGCTGCGCGCCCTCTATGACCCCGCCCCTGGCGGCGATTCATCCACAGGCTAAACAGCCAAAATGAGAATTGCCGCTCTGACCACAGGAACCACCATAGGCAATGGGTTACGATCTTTAACGGCGAACGGCGGGCATGAGTTTGAACACTTTTCCGGTACTGCCGTCTGGTCCCAGGGCTTCGGAGGTGAAGGCGTAGAGGGAAAGGTTGGCGTCCTGACCAAAGGCCAGCAAGTAGGTAAAGGGGGCCAGCCCGGTGCTGCCGGCGCCGGCGGTAAGTGATGAGCGTACCCAGTCGCCGGCAGCGGTGGGCACGCCGGTGAATAAGACGAGACGGCCCTGGGCGTCATACTGCCAATCGCCGAAAACGTAGCGTCCAGACAATGCCGGCACGTCGCCGCCGCGGTAGACATAGCCGCCAATGACAGAGCGCCCTTCGCTGTGGTCATAAACCATGATCGGCGGCTGCAGCGGTTCGCCAGCCGGACCGGTGGCCGGACAGTCCGCCAGAGGGACATCGGCATTGTTCACGTTGAAGCAGGTATACCCTTCGCGGATGCGCCAGCCGTAGTTACCGCCGGAATGCACCAGGTTGATCTCTTCGTACAGGTTCTGGCCCACATCCGCCACAATCAAGGCATGGCTGCCGCCGGCATCAAAGGAAAAGCGGAACGGATTGCGGAAGCCATAGGCAAAAACGACGGGCGCGCCCGCCACACCATCGGGAAACGGATTGTCTGGGGGGATGGCGTAGGGACGCTGCGGCGCAGCGGGGCTGTTTACGTCCAGGCGGAGGATACTGCCTAACAGGGCGTAAGCGTTCTGGCCGTTGCCGCCATCGCTGTGGCCGAGGCCGCTGTCGTTTTGCGCGCCGCCATCCCCCAGTCCCAGGTAAAGGTAGCCATCCGGGCCAAAGGCTAACTGACCGCCGTTGTGGTTAAATTGCGGCTGGGGAATTTCCAGAATAGGGAGTTCGGAGGCTGGATCGGCCTGATTGGGGTCCGCGGCGCTGATGCGGAAGGCAGACAGACGACCCGTGTGATTGTAATCAGCAGGCGTGCCGTCGCTGCGGGGGGCGCTGTAATAAACGTAGAACAGACCCGCGCCAGCGGTTCCGGGGGCGGCAAAGTCAGGGTGCAGGACGAAGCCGAGCAGCCCCCGCTCATCGTAACCTGGTTCCAGGGTGACCAGGCGGGCGCGTAGATCGAGGAGTGGTTGGGGCAGCAGGACGCCATCAGCCGTCAGAATGCGGATCAGGCCAATCTGGTCGGCGATAAAGAGCCGCCCGCTGCCATCATCAGGATCAGCCAGGTTGATGGGGGCAGTCAGGCCGCTGGCGACCAGTTCCAGATTGACAAATAAATCCGCCGGGGCGGGCAGTGTCGGCGTCGGGATGGGTGTGGCGGTGGGTATGGGGGTAACCGTGGGCAAGGGCAGCGGCGGTTCAGTGGCTGCTGCCGGCAGGGTTTGGGTGGGTGCAGCCGGCGGCGCAGTGGAGACAGCGGCAGTGGCAGCGGCAGTGCCGGCAGGCGTTGTCAGCGCAACTGCGGAGGTAGGCACCGCGGTAGTTCCCGAAGGGCCACAGGCGGCTAACAGCCAGGCGGCGGGCAAGAGGGCGGTTAGGAAGAGCCAGAATCGTTTCATTGAATTACCTTTGGTAGCGAGATTTTCCCAGTTGTTTTGCCTGTCTGGTAAAATATACTTGACGCTTGATGGGCTACATTTTCGCGTGGAAAGTGATTGCCGCAGGTTGCCGGTATCATTTTACACGACTCTCTGAGGGTACGTCTGGTTTGCCGGTTATTTTGACTATGGCTTATGGCTGATTTTCATGGAGCTATAATCCGTGCCAGGAGTAAATGAGGACGTGAGCATGACACAAAAGGTAACGAGTTTGCGGCCAAAACGCAAATGGGGAGTCTGGCTGCTGTTGTTTTTGTTGGGGGCTGGCGCGGTGGGCGTTTATGCCGGCAACTGGCTGTACCTCCGGCTGAAGCCGCCCTGGCAGACGGCGGTGGTAGCGCATGAGGTGGCTGCGGGGACAGCTAACCTGTCGCTGCTGTGGGCACGAGAGGATATGTATGTGGTGCGCAGCGAGGCCGGCATTGAACTGTTTACCGATGGGCAAGACGTCTTTTTGTTGGGCAGTACCAGCCCCTACCGTCCAGAGACGCTGGTTAAACTGGATGGGTCTACCGGGGAAGTGGTGTGGGGAGATGAAACGCGGCTTTTCTGGCTGCCGCCGCCCAACCTGTTGAGCGGGGATGGCTCGCGCATTTTTGTGGGGTACGAAGGTTGGCAGCGATTGGACCCGGAAGGAGACAAGGTATTGGGCGCAGGGCGGGTGTCCGCCTATGACGCGGAAACGGGCGGACGCCTGTGGACGCAGACGATTGCCGGGGCCAGAGAGATTATTACGATGAACGTGGACGGCGACCGTCTGAGCGTCAATGGTTCGACCTCGGATCGGTATTATCAACTGGATCGGACGACGGGAACCGTACAGCGGACGGAGATGAAGAACAGCGGCGTGGGGTATACACTGTTTACGCGGGACAACCGGCTGTATACACGGGATACAGCGCGATCGCTGCGCGTGGCGGATCTGGAGACCAATGAGCGTTTGTGGGGGCGGGAGTTTGCGCTGGACTGTCTTTACCAGCCGCCGTATGCGGCGGGCGACGTGATGCTGGTGCGCACCGGCGATGGGCGGCAAAGCGGCCTGTTGTATGGGCTGGATTTGTTGGATGGGGCGGCGCTGTGGCAGTATGAGCTGGAGCGGACGGTGACCAGCAACGTGGCGTACAGCAATGGGATGGCCTATTTCCTGAATGCGCGGGCGGAACTGGTAGCCATGGATGCCGCAACGGGTGTGGTACAGGAAGGGGTGCAGTTTATGCCGGCAGCCCTAAACGACGCCGCCAATCGTAGTTTTCAGGTGGCCGCAGCCGGCGATCTGGTGCTGGCTTATTTTGGCGACAGCCGGCAGTTGTTTGCGTTTCGGGTGGGTAACGAATAAGCGATCCGGAATTTCACCGCCAGGATGCAAAGGCTTGTCCTGAGTATTATCGAAGGAGTTCCCCATGCGCGGAGCGCACCACAGCCTGCCCTGAGCTTGTCGAAGGGAGGAATGAAAATTTTTTGACACGAATTCCACGAATGACACGAATTTTCTGACCACTGACCACTGTTCACTGACCACTATTTTCGAAGGATCGCAAAGAAAAGCCAGGGAATCGCGTTTTCTTGTCGTAGCCGCCGGTTGAAATCGGTGGCAGATGCCGGCAAACCAACCAGATTGAGAATTGCAGGTTGTTAGTCCGGTTGAATGACTAATAGAAACCTATTGAGGGGTCTACCTGGCGGGCGTAGGCGTCAATGCCGCCGTCCAGGTTGAGGGCATTGGTCCAACCTTGTTGGCGCAGCCAGGCAACTACCTGCGCGCTGCGGATGCCGTGGTGGCAAAAGATGACAATTTCGGCTGTTTTGTCGTGGGCGACAGATGCCGGCAACGCATCCGTACCCATAAACCCCAGGTGGCTTAGAGGCGCCAGCTCCACGCCCTCGCCCAGGTCGGCGTAAAACAGTTCTTCTGGCTCGCGCACATCGAGCAGCACAAAGGAATCGCCGGCGGCGCGGCGGCGGGCAACGTCGCCAGGGCTGATTTCGGGAACGCCGTAATGGTTGGGCATCTGTTTCGGGGCGCGGCGGCTCAGGCGCGCCAGGCAGCCAGCAGCAGGCAGAGCCAGCCGGCCAGAAAGGCGACGCCGCCGATGGGGGTGATGGCCCCCAGCCAGCGCGCGCCGGTCAGGCTGAGGATATAAAGACTGCCGGAGAAGATGAGAATGCCGGCAACCAGCAGCCAGCCCGACCAGTTGAGCAGCGGGCCGGGCCAGCGAGTAATAGCCCAGGCTACGCCCAACAGCGCCAGGGCGTGAATCATGTGATAGCGGACGGCGGTATCATAAATAGCGGCCAGGTCACGGTTTTTGTCAAAGTAGGGGGATAGGGCGTGTGAGCCAAAAGCGCCGGCGGCAACAGCCAAAAACATGAAGGCGGCGCTGAGCATGACGAAGGTTTTTTCCATAGGGTCGTTCCGAAGTTCTCCAACAGGGTAAGAACAATTAATTGGTGAATTGGTGAATTCGTGAATGGTGAATGTCAGGGGCCGGTGTTGACGACGGCCACGTCGGCGCAGACGGGGCCGGCGGGGGTCATGAGGCGGGTGTAAATAGGGACGATGCCCAGATCGGGGTAGTCGAAGCTGATAGTGTTCTGATAGGTGAAATCTGCCGGCAGCGCCTGAGACCACAGCAAAATCCAGTTGCCGGAAACACGGGCGTAATTTTGCCACGCTACCGCTTCTGGCCCGGTGTACAGGTCATAGGTGAGATTGAGTTGTACGCCATCATAGCTGGCGGTCAGGTCAAGGAAGCATGGGCCAGGGGCGTCACACTGCTGTGCCTGGCTGGCAGTGCGCGGCTCGGTAGTAGCTGTGCTGGGGCCGACGGTAGCGGCTGTGTTTTGGGAGAGGGCGGTGGAATTCACGCCGCTAACGGCGGTGTTGGCAGTCAGGGCATTGGTGGTGGTGATCAGGCCGCAGCCGGCGATTTCGCCTTGCGCGTCCAGCTTAAGCAGCCAGGCGTCTGTAGCGCCAGCGCCAAAGGAGGCGCTGCTGCCGGCTAAGGCAATGCCGTCGCTGATTTCGCGCACAGAAAAGGCGATCTCATCGCCGGGACCGCCGTAGGCGCGCTGCCAGAGAACGGCGCCGTCGGCAGCCAGTTTCACCAGCCAGTAATCTTTGCCGCCGCCGCCAAAGGAGTTGGTCTCGCCAGCCGCCAGGTAGCCGCCGTCGCTGCTGCGCACCAGGGCGCGGGCGATGTCGCGCCCCGCGCCGCCGTATCGCTTCTGCCAGTTAATGCTGCCATCGGGGGCCAACTGCAGAATCCAGAAGTCGGCGTTGCCGCTGAAGGAAGCGGCTTCGCCCGCAGCAATCACGCCGCCGTCGTCGGTGGCTTTGACGGCCCAGCCCAGGTCGTCGCCGCTGCCGCCGTAGGTCTTCTGCCAGAGAATGGCGCCGCTGCTATTCAACTTCACCACCCAGACGTCCCAATTACCGGCGCCAAAGGAACTGGTATAGCCCACAAATACAAAGTCGCCGCTGTTGGTTTCCACAACGCCGCGAGCGATGTCCCAACCGGTCTGGCCAATGACGGTTTCCCAAAGCACGTTGCCGCCGCTGTCCAGGCGCACCACCCAGGCGTCGCGGTTGCCGGCGCCAAAGGAGGTGGTTTCGCCGACGATGATGAAGCCGTTGTCGCTGGTTTCTTGAATGGCGAAGGCGTGGTTGTGGTGCATGCCGCCGTAGTTCTGCTGCCAGAGGACGTTGCCGGCAGCGTCCATGCGAATGACCCAGTAGTCGTGGATGCCCACGCCGAAACTGCCGCAGGTTCCCACAATGACCAGCCCGCCGTCGCTGGTTTGCTGCAAGGCATTGGCGTATTCGTCAATGACGCCGCCAAAGGTCTCGTTCCAGGCGACGTTGCCGCTGGGGTCAATTTTGTACACCCAGGCATCGGAACCTTGCACGCCTAGAGATGAGGTCGTGCCGGCAACTGCCAGACCGCCGTCGCTGGTTTGCCAGATGTCGTTGGCGACGTCGTCCAGGTCGCCGCCATAGGTGATGGCCCATTGGCCGCCGGAGACGGACAAGGGAGCCGCAGCGGGATCGGCGGCGCTCACGTGGGCGGCCAGGAACAAGGACAAAATGCTTATGAACAAAAGAGCAGGGTAAAAATACCGGCGGGACATGGTGGATACTCCTTGATGAAATTTAAGCAGCACTTCTTCCAGATTAGCACAGATTCCCGCTTTTGGCAGCCTTTTCATGCAGCGTTAACCGTTCTCAATTTGAACGGACTTCTTCCTGGGGGCGTTGGTTAAAACCAGCCGAAGAGCCTCCCCATCCCCCAACCCCCTTCCCCCAAGGGGAAGGGGGCTTTCAGTCGTGGGCGAGGGGCGCAGCGCCCCTCGCCCACCAGTAACCGTTCACCCCCCCTCTGAGAAAACAGGGACGTTAAACGTCAAGGGGGCGTCGCCTCGGCGCTTCGCGCCTGGCGACGCCAAACAAAATCTCCCCCCGCGCGGGGCGCGAAGCGCCCGCGCGCGGGCAACGTGTGGACAGTATGCCACAGGGGGAGTGAATGGTTACACCCACCATTACATCTTCCCTGGCAATGGGCCTTACATGCCGGCAGGGATGAGGGGCATGAACTGGGTTTCGTATAAGGAGGTGTACAGACCGTTGCGGGCCAGGAGTTCGTCGTGCGTGCCCTGCTCGACCAGCCGGCCCTTGTCAATCACCAGGATGACGTCAGCAGCCAGAATGGTGGAGAGACGGTGGGCAATGACCAGACTGGTGCGGCCCTGCATGACGCGGTGGAGGGCGTCTTGAATCAGCGCTTCGGACAGGGAGTCCAGATGGGAGGTGGCTTCGTCCAGCACCAGGATGCGCGGGTCCTTGAGGATGACGCGGGCAATGGCCACGCGCTGCCGCTCGCCGCCGCTGAGGCGATAACCGCGCTCGCCAACCACGGTGTCGTAGCCATCTGGCAGGCTGGCGATGAAGTCATGGATATTGGCGGCTTTGGCGGCGGCGATCATTTCGGCCTCGGTAGCATTGGGGCGGGCATACAGCAAATTGGCGCGAATGGTGTCATAAAAGAGGTAGGTTTCCTGGGTAACCATGCCAATGTTGTCGGCCAGGGAAGTGAGGTTAATGGATTTCACGTCACGCCCGTCAATGCACACGCGACCCGC
>CAZDSN010000202.1:0-3634 GCA_964507675.1 uncultured Ardenticatenaceae bacterium
AGGGGTTCCTTAAAGAGTCGCTAATGACTATAGATAGCGCAAGTACAGGGCTGGTACAGCGAAAAGTGTGTCTGTTAGGGGATTTTGCCGTGGGTAAAACCAGCCTGGTGCGCCGCTTTGTTGAGGGGCGCTTCGATGACCGGTATTTCAGCACGATTGGCGTTAAAATCTCCCGCAAGACGGTGATATATGGGGAGCGACCGTATAATTTGCTTATTTGGGACCTGGCTGATGGGGAGACGTATCGAGCGGGCAACACCTATTTGCGCGGCGCAGCCGGCGCATTGGTTGTGTGTGACCTGACTCGCCAGCAGAGTTTGCGCTCGCTGGTAGATTACATGACTCGTGTGCGCCAGGCCAATCCAGGCATTGCGGCCATGATGGTGGCCAACAAGTCCGACCTGGCAGCGCAGCAGGTCATTGACCCAGCAGAGTTGCAAGCTTTGTCTGTTGAACTGACCGCTCCTTATGTGATGACCAGCGCCAAGACAGGCGCCGGGGTCGAGTATGCTTTTGTCAGTCTTGTTCGTTTGATTGAAACCAAAGAATGAAGGTAACTATTCACCGCAAAGACGCAAAGAACGCAAAGATAAAGAGAAAAACTTTATCGTTTGATGACCAGGCTTTACCGGTAGCGGCGCGCGTCTCCGAAGTGCTGTTGCACGCACACGATTTCGGTTACATCCTGGCCGGCCCGGATCTGATAGTGCGGCAGGCGTCGGCCAACTGCGCTGGTTTTTTGCCGGGCGCATCCAGCCAGCCAGTGGGAAAGTCGCTGACCGATCTGCTGCTTGAGTTTGTGGGACAGGAAGGGGTGCTGCAAGATATTTTGGCCGGCAGGCTGTCCGAATTTTCTCTGGAACAGGTTAACTGGGAGCGTCCCGATGGTTCGACCAGGTATGTGACGTTTCAGGTGGCGCCTTACATGCCGGCAGACCCGGGCGCCGGCCTGATCGTCATTATCGAAGATACCACGCGCCTGGATAGGGCCGAACAGGCGCTGGTGCAGGACCGGAATGAGCTGCGTCTGTTGCAGCATACTCTTTCACAGACAAATGAACAGCTCAGGAAGACCAATCAGTTCAAATCACTTTTCCTGTCCATGGCGGCTCACGACATGCGCGCCCCGTTGACGGTGATCCAGGGGTATGCGGAGTTGATGAGTGGGGATAACGATGTTGATCTGCCTGACGATTACCGTGACTTTTTGCGCATAGTCAGCAGCCAGGTAGACTGGCTCAACCAGTTGATTGCTGACATAGTAGACCTGGATCGCATTGAACAGGGCAGGTTGATTTTGGACCTGGAAGAATGCGTATTGACTGAACTGATTGCTCCCAGTGTAGAAATGCACCGGCTAACGGCGCAACAGCGCGGTCTGGTTCTGGTCGAAGATTACGCCGCCGCAGAGATCCGGCTGCGGATGGATGCGCAGCGCTGCCGGCAGATTGTGAACAATTTACTCTCTAACGCCATCAAGTTCTGCCGGCGCGGCGACACCATTACGCTGTCTACTCGTCGGGAAGCAGACAGCGTCGTCCTGGCGGTAGCCGATACCGGGCCAGGCATGACGTTGGAGCAGGCGGAGCGGGTGTTTGAAATTTACTATCGCGCGGAAGAAGTGCAGCGGCGCAGGGTGCAGGGGGCAGGGTTGGGCTTGTTTATTGTCAAGAACCTGGCGGAAGCGCACGGCGGGCAGGTATCTGTGACCAGTTCCCCTGGCCAGGGCGCTCGTTTTGAGGTCAGGCTGCCCCTCAATCTGTAGGTGGGCAACGCAGCCGGCTCCGGCGCTATTCCACCAGATACAAATCTTTGCCCGCTAACAGATCGCTGGCTAGAAAGAAGAGAAAAGTAGCGTATAGCAGTAAGATGGCCGGGGCCAGGGCTTGCGCATCCTGGAAGAACCCGGCAATGGTGGCGTCCAACACGGCGCGAAAGGGCCAGAACAGCACATTGACCAGTTGGTTAACGAAGTCTGCGCCGCTGCTATGAAACCAGTTAGCGCCGCGTTGGAAGAAATCTACCAGGTTAAATGTGCCCCGAACCAACAGCCAGTTGGCCATGCCGGCAAACCGGTTCCCCAGCCAATCTGTTATGTTTCCGCCGTAGCTTTGCAGGAAGAGCAGCGTCAGCAAAATGCCAAACAAAATAGAGCGGGACCACCCCACGGCCACAAAGTCAGAAGCGTGCAGCGCCACGACAGCTACCAGTAGATTCAACGCCAACCACAGCGGCGGAATCTCCAGCGCGCGCGCCACGGTTAATTCCGTTCCGCCGAACTGCCAGACGACCAGCGCCAGAATAATCTGCACCAGGGTGGCAAACAGCACTGAACTGGCGACAACGGCAGTCAGGTACTCTACGCGGCTGGGTAAACGGGCCATCAGGGTATAGCTCTCGGCGCGGTTGGCGCGGGCGGTGTTGGCTAAGGTAACGAGGAAAGTAAACCCGCCGCCAAATGCGCCCAGCACCAGGATGAAATAATCTACATCCGGCGTCCGCTGGCCGGGGGCAAAGAGCACAATATAATACGCCAGTGCGCCCAGCAGATAGATTAACCCGGTGAATGAGAACAGCAAACTGTGCAGCAGATAGCGGCTGAGGGTGAGAATGCGTTGGATCATTGCACCGCCTCCGCGTAGATTTCGGCCAACGTGACGCGGCGCTGGTCTACTTGCACAATGTCGTAGCCGGCGCCCAGCAAGATACTCATCACATGGCGGCGCATGCGGATGGCGTCATTATTTAACACCAATTGCATGGCATCTACTTCGATTTCGGCATGGAGGCTTTGCAGCAGTGGCTGCAGCGGGGTCAGGTCCTGGGTGGTGCGGATGGTGGCGTGTGGTTTTTCAGCCAGGGCTGCTTCCATGCTGTTTTCATAATGAATTTGTCCCTGGTTAAGGATAATGAGATGGCTGCAAACAGCCGTTACCTCGGCTAGTTGGTGTGAGCTAAGGACAATGGTTTTGCCGGCATCGCGCAGGACGCGAATATGGTCTTGAATATCCTGTTGCCCTTCGGGGTCCAGTCCATTAGAGGGTTCATCCAGCAGCAGTAGTGGTGGATCGCCAATCAGGGCCTGCGCCAGCCCTAATCGCTGCCGCATTCCTTTGGAGCAATCTTTAATGCGTTTGTTGGCTGCCCCCAGCAGGTTTACTTGCTCCAGGCTGCGCTGAATGGTGCGTTCGACGCGGGCACGGGGGATGTTGCAGACGCCCGTCATGAGGCGTAAATATTCGACCACGCGCATCTTGTTGGGATAGAGCAGGCGTTCTGGTTTATAGCCAATGGCCGGCCAGTTGCCGCCGGTGGGGGTGATGGCGCCGGCATCCGGCTGTAAAAAACCGGCCATCAACTTAAAAAGCGTGGTTTTGCCGGCCCCATTTGGGCCTAATACTCCCAGCACTTCACCGGGGCGTACTTGCAGTGATACCTGGTTGAGAGCTGTCAGCGTGTAGTATCGCTTTGTCACATTCTTAAATTCAATCACAATTCTTCCCGCAGGTTCGTATTCTTGGGGCTTAAGTCGTTCAATTTCTCGCAGAAGTTGAACGGCTTAACCATAACCATCGTTTTTCGCGCACGTTAGTTTACCACAGCCGCCTACCCTGACAACGGGCGTTCGCCGCCA